>CAMTWS010000131.1:0-14205 GCA_947085485.1 uncultured Prolixibacteraceae bacterium | reverse complement strand
GTCGTTTCCATTTCTATCGAATTAAAGTTGTTTGGCTTATGCCAAAACTAAATTACGAATCTTCAATATAAATGGAACGCCTCGAAGGCACCAAATTTTCATCCTCTCGGGTGTCCTAAAATTATCATGTGGGTTTCATTACAAATAATATTCTGTATCGTCATACTGTCCCGATAATTACCAGCGATTATTTCACCATCTCTTTTTTACAAAAGATTCCGAAATAAATTCGGAATGACGGTTTTAATGAAGCGGCTCCCCTATCTGTAGTTCAAATTGGTTGGCAGAAATTTTTCGATAAATTCAACGGTTTCGCCTTTTCGTTTGGCATAATCGGCTACCTGGTCGCGCCCGATTTTTTCAAGGCTGAAATATCTCGATTCAGGATGGACAAAATACTGACCCGAAACCGATGCATTCGGGTACATTGCAAAATGTTCGGTAAGCGTAATCCCAACTTCCTGAGCTTTCAGTATTTTAAAAAGATTTTCCTTTTCAGAATGTTCAGGGCAGGCCGGATAACCAATGGCAGGGCGGATTCCCTGGTAGTTGACTTTCAATAAATCATCCAAAGTCTGGTTTTCGTCGGGCGCATAGCCCCAGTAATCTTTCCTGACCTGTAGGTGCAGCAATTCTGCAAAAGCTTCGCTCAACCTGTCAGCCAGCGCTTCCAACATAATTGCTTTGAAGTCGTTATTGTCAGCGCGATACGCATCTTTCCATTTCTCAATGCCTATTCCGCCTGTTGTGGCAAAACCCCCGCAATAATCAATTTTCCCCGATTCAACGGGAGCTACAAAATCGGAAAGGCAGAAATTGGTCAATCCTTCTTTTTTCTTTTCCTGCTGACGAATATGAAAAAAACGGCCAACCTCTTTTTGGCGGGTTTCATCTTCGTACAAAATTACATCGTCGCCATCGGAATTGGCGGGCCAGATTCCAAATACCGCGTTGGCCTGAAGCATTTTCTTCTCAATAATTTCATCGAGAAATTCGTTGGCTTCGGCATATAGTTTTTTAGCTTCTTCGCCTTGTTCCCCGTCAGCAAAAATCTGCGGGAAATGCCCTTTTAAACCCCATGTGAGGAAAAAGAAAGTCCAGTCGATGTATTTCCTGAGTTCCTGTAACGGATAATCAATCAACTGTTTAACTCCGGTAAAATTTGGTTTACAGATGGATGTATTTTCCCAGTCGATTTGAAATTTATTTGCCCGCGCCTTTTCAAGCGAAAGGTATCCCTTTGGTTTCCGTTGCAACTGAAACGCGCGGATTTCGGCATATTCAGTTTTAACCGATTCAATATAACCTGTATTTTTGGCGATGAGGTTCGAAACCACGTTCACCGCCAGAGACGCGTCTTTTACATGAATTACGGGGTGGGAGTATTCCGTTTCGATTTTAACAGCGGTATGAATTTTAGAAGTGGTTGCACCGCCAATCAGAACCGGGATGTTCATTTTACGGCGTTCCATTTCCCTGGCAATGTCTGCCATCATTTCGAGCGATGGCGTAATCAAACCGCTCAAACCAATCACATCAACATTTTCTTTTATGGCTGTATCGAGGATTTTTTCGGTGGGGACCATCACCCCCAAATCGATAATGTCGTAGTTGTTGCATGCCAAAACAACCCCAACAATATTCTTCCCAATATCGTGAACATCGCCTTTAACGGTGGCCATTAAAACTTTCTTCCGGTTGTCAACTGTATTGTTTTTTAGTTTGTCGGCTTCTATGTATGGCAATAAAAATGCAACTGCCTTTTTCATTACCCTTGCCGATTTAATTACCTGCGGAAGGAACATTTTTCCTTCTCCAAAAAGATTTCCTACCACATTCATTCCGTCCATGAGTGGACCTTCGATGATGTTGAGCGTTGGCTGGTATTTTAGTACCGCTTCGGCCATATCTTCATCAACAAATTCGGGGAAGCCTTTAACCAGCGCATGTTCTATTCGTTTTTCAAGCTGAAGTTCGCGCCATTCATTTACTTTTTCTTCTTTTACACCGCCCGATTTTACGCTTTCGGCAAATTCAAGTAACCGCTCGGTTGCATCGGGGCGACGGTTCAGCACCAAATCCTCTGTTCTTTCGAGTAAATCTTTCGGAATTTCGTCGTAAATCTGCAACATTCCCGGGTTAACAATTCCCATATCGAGTCCGGCTTTTATGGCATGATAAAGGAATACGGAGTGCATCGCTTCACGCACCGTATCGTTTCCACGAAACGAAAATGAAACATTGCTGATACCCCCGCTGGTTTTGGCGTATGACAGATTTTCCTTAATCCATTTTACCGATGCGATATATTCAACGGCATAGTTGCTGTGTTCTTCCATGCCGGTTCCAATGGTCAACACATTCGGGTCGAAAATGATATCCTGTGGCGGAAAGTTGACTTTTTCAGTAAGAATTTTATAGGCACGGGTACAAATTTCCTTACGACGTTCGAGGTTGTCGGCCTGGCCTTTTTCGTCGAAAGCCATTACAACCACTGCCGCACCGTATCGTTTCAACTGGCGTGCCTGTTGAATAAATACTTCTTCGCCTTCTTTTAAACTGATTGAATTAACGATGGCTTTCCCCTGTAAACATTTTAATCCCGCCTCAATTACCTTCCATTTCGAGGAATCAATCATCACCGGTAATTTGGCAATATCGGGTTCGGCCATTAAAAGATTCAGAAAGGTAACCATCTCTTTTTCGGCGTCGAGCATCGCATCATCGAAATTCACATCTATAATTTGCGCTCCCTCTTCCACCTGTGCGCGGGCAATCGAAAGTGCTTCCTCGTACTTCTTTTCCCCAATCAGCCGGGCAAATTTGCGCGAGCCTGCTACGTTGCAGCGTTCGCCAATGTTAACAAAATTGGTGTTTTCGGTTAAAGTTACCGGTTCAAGCCCGCTCAACCGGGTATTCGAATCGGGTTTGTTTATGATGTGCGGTTTTGCATGTTCCGCCATTTTTGCAAATTCGTGAATATGCCCCGGTGTGGTACCGCAGCAGCCACCAATAATGTTTACAAAATTATTGTCGAGATAATCTTTAATGAAACCGGCCATGATTTCGGGGGTTTCGTCGTACGCGCCAAACTGGTTGGGCAGCCCCGCATTTGGATGGGCGCTGATATGGAACGGCGCTTTTTTTGAAAGTTCTTTTACATACGGGCGCAAATCGGTGGCGCCCAGCGAGCAGTTCAGCCCGATACTCAACAAATCGACATGTGAAACCGAATTCAGAAATGCCTCCAAAGTTTGCCCCGAAAGTGTGCGCCCACTGGCATCGGTAATCGTCCCCGAAATCATCAGCGGAAGTTTCATATTTCGCGCTTCCAAGGCTTCTTCCACGGCAAAAATGGCAGCTTTGGCATTCAATGTATCGAAAATGGTCTCGATTAAAAGCAGGTCAATCCCGCCCTCCAGCAAACCTTCAACCTGCTCGCGGTAAGCCGATTTCATTTCGTCGAAAGAAACCGCGCGATAACCCGGGTCGTTTACATCGGGAGAAAGCGAAAGTGTTTTGTTGGTTGGCCCAAGGCAACCGGCAACAAAACGGGGTTTTTCAGGATTTTCGGCAGTGAATTTGTCGGCAGCGGTTTTTGCAATTTCGGCCGAAGCCTTGTTCATTTCATAAACAAATTCTTCGGTATGATAATCGGCTTGCGAAATGCGGGTTGCATTAAATGTATTGGTGAGTAAAATGTCGGCCCCGGCTTCAAGATATTTTTGGTGAATTTCCCTGATTATTTCGGGTTGGGTAACCGAAAGAATATCGTTGTTCCCTTTTTGGTCGAACGGGAAACCTTTCAACCGTTGGCCATGATAATCGGCCTCCGAAAGTTTGTATTCCTGAATGAGCGAACCCATCGCGCCGTCCATCACGAGTACGCGGGTTTTGAGTTCGTGGCGTATGTTTTTATTTGTCATATTTTTTATAATTTTTTTCCGGCACAAGTAACCTAAAGGCTATTTTCCCCTTAAGGGGATTAAGGGGTGATATTTCTACTATTAATCTCCTCAAATTCATCAATAAAACTTTCCAACGTTCTTTCTACATGAAAAAGTTCATTTAGAATTTCTTCGTTTTTAAAACGGATAATTGAAAATCCTAATTGTAATAATCCCTCTTCCCTCTTTTTATCCTTACTTTTTCGAAATTTATGTATTTCACCGTCGACTTCAACAATCAACTTTAATTCTTTGCTAAAGAAGTCAACAATATAATTTCCAATCGGTCTTTGACGTAAAAATGGATAACCTCGAAGTTGTTTTCTTTTTAAAATTTTATTCCACAAAATTACTTCAGGGAGAGTTGAATTGTTGCGAAGATTTCGGGCAAATTCCTTCAAATCTTGATTATAGTGATTATTAGAATGAGTTTCTGTCATTTCTTTTAGTATTTTCTCATCCCCCTGCCCCCTTTAGAAGGGGGATTTGTTCTGATATATGCCTAATATAAATTTGTCCTTCCACTTTTCAATTTATTTTAAAATTCTCATCTCAAAATCTCCCCTAATCCCAATTTTATCTTCACAAATAATTAAAAGCGACAGGATTTTGGGATATTTCCCCGATTGGTTTATCGCTTTCTCCACATCGTTTGGCGACTTTACCTTGTTTCCGAAAGCAGTTGCAAAAGAATGGGCCAGTAAAACATCTTCGCAAATCACCACGACAGCATCGGCTTTGCCAAAGTTCAGCGACGGACCAATTGTTCCGGCCAAAGTGCAAATTCCCAGTTTACTTTTATCGGGTGGAATTACAAGCGCAATCCCTTCGGAAAGGGGTGATTCGCCGGCAAAAACAGAAAGAACGAGTTCGTTTTTTAACAGGGCAAAAATGTCGCCGCCATTCTCAATAACCATTTCCTCTACCGAAAAGTTCTGTAAAAGTGTTTCTCCAACTTCGCGGGCAAACAAACCGGCCACTGCCGACATGGGCCCTGTTCCGGCCTTTTCGGCCGCTGCTGCCATTTCCTTTGCCTCGCCCGGTGCATTTTCAGCAGGTTGAAACGGTTTCAGGCTCTTCTTAAAAAAGGGTTCTGCCATTATATATTCATCCAACCTTGTTCGCAATTCCTTTATTTTCGCCAATGCAATTTCTTTCATCTCTTCTTTAAAAGAAAAAGGATTTATTCCAACCCATAAATCGGTTTCCTTGTATTTAACTTCGAAACCCTTGAACCGGAAAGTATTGAATTGGGTACGGTCGGTACGTGGTTGAATCATATTGCTAACAGTTTTTCTTAAACCATATTTCAAAGAGCGGATCAATAAATCTTATTTCATTGAATCCCATTTCAATAATGTCCTTATTTTCAAGGCTTATTTTGTTTTTTGCAACATTGCGGGGTGTTCCAAGGTTATAGTTTTGCATTGTTTTATTTGCACTTAAATATCTCTCTCCGTGTAAAATTGCTTTGAGCAGATTTATTTGAGTATTGCTTATTTCTTCAATCATCTTTATAAATAGAGGAGAATTAGAGTTAATCATAAATTCAACAGAACGATCAATATCATCAGTTGTAACTAAATTATCGCAAAATGACCATGTAAAATGTGCTAATTGCTGTACATAATGAGGATGTTGTTACCAACTAATTCAATTTCGTTAATCCTGTTTGTAAAGAAAGGTGTATTAACTACCTGTCCAAATTTAAATGGCGAAATATTTAGTACCATGTGGTATTATACTTATAGGTATTATACCCAAAGGTATAAAATAGTTTAAAACAATCCTACTTTATCTGAAATCAAAGATTTTTGCGTGGAAGCTGAATAAACAGAAACCTTGTATTAGAATTCAAAGATTTTATTTGTGTATTTTAGTGTAAAGTTGTAAACTTGCACTCCGAATTTTAAAGTTTGGTTATCGGTTTTAGGTTTGTATTTGAACTTGAAACTTTAAACTCTGAACTTTAAACTTTTGGGGCCTATAGCTCAGTCGGTTAGAGCATCTGACTCATAATCAGGGGGTCCCTGGTTCAAACCCAGGTGGGCCCACCCTTTTAAAAAGTAAAATTAACTAAAACGCCTGGAATCAATGATTTCAGGCGTTTTTAATTATAGGGTGTTGTTGTTTGAGAAATATCGAAAAGAATTTGTAATCCTTCTTTATGGTTTTAAATTCTTTTTTCTGGTTATTAAATAATCAACAGAAAACTTCCCGCTCCCGATGATAAAAAGAATAATGTATAATATGAGATATATTAATGCCAATTCTTTCCCTTTTAATGGATCGGTTGCATGAACGATAAAAGCAGCAACTGCCATTGTGATTATTAGTGGAACTGATGCAAGTCTTGTCACTAATCCAATTCCTATCAGAATTGAACAGAAAAACTCGGCAAACACTGCAAGTGCCAATGAAAATGTTGGGCCCACACCAATAGGATCAGGGAATTGAATTTCACCACCGGCAAGCAACTTATTTATTTTTGGTAACGCATGGGTAATCATAAAAACTGCAACAGTAATTCTTAATGCCAGGATGACAATATTCATATAATCCTGATTTAACGTGGTTCGTAACAATCTTTTCATGTCTTTAGTCAGTTTAGTTGGTAAAAATTGCCTACTCCTGATGTTCGTCTTCCCATTCCGAATTATACAAGTAATCGTTATACGGGAATCGCTGTGCGTGAATCTCTTTCACCTGATCGTATAAATGAGTTTTAAAATCTTCCAGTTTTTCTTTCAGTTTGGCCGAAATAAAAAGTGCAGGCATATTGTGTTTTGCCATCCAGGAGTTTTTCCATTCTTCGAGTGAAAAATTTTCTTTTGTTCTCGCACTCAAATCGTCATCGTCCTTTTTTATATATGAAAACAGATCGATTTTGTTGAAAACATATATGGTTGGTTTATCGCCGGCTTTAATTTCGAGCAGCGTGGAATTTACAGTTTCAATTTGTTCCTCGAACGCGGCGTGCGAAATATCGACAATGTGCAACAAAACATCAGCTTCGCGCACTTCATCGAGCGTTGATTTAAACGATTCGACCAAACCATGTGGCAATTTTCTGATGAAACCAACCGTGTCGGCAAGTAAAAACGGGAGATTCCCGATTACCACTTTTCGAACAGTTGTATCGAGTGTTGCAAACAGTTTGTTTTCTGCAAATACTTCCGATTTCGAAATCATATTCATAATTGTCGATTTGCCCACATTAGTATATCCAACCAGTGCAACCCGAACTAATTTTCCGCGGTTTTTGCGTTGAATGGTCTTTTGTGTATCGATTTTCTTGAGTTTCTCTTTCAGCAATGCAATTTTATCGAGAATAATGCGCCGGTCGGTTTCAATCTGTGTTTCACCGGGACCGCGTGTACCAATTCCTCCCTGCTGGCGTTCGAGGTGGGTCCACAAACGGGTTAACCGCGGCAACATATATTGGTATTGTGCCAATTCAACCTGTGTTTTTGCGTGTGCGGTTTGCGCACGTTTTGCAAAAATATCGAGAATCAGGTTGTTCCGATCCAATACTTTGCATTCAAGGGCCCGTTCGATGTTGCGAAGTTGACTTGGTGTCAGTTCATCATCAAAAATAACGGTATCGGCTTCCATTGCTTTTATGTAATTGCCAATTTCTTCCAGTTTACCGGAGCCTACAAATGTCGCTGTATTTGGCACATCAAGTTTTTGTGTGAACTTCTTTAAAACCACAGCGCCCGCAGTGTCCGCAAGAAATTCCAGTTCATCGAGGTATTCCTTTGCCTGCTTTTCGTCCTGCGAGCCACTAATCAATCCTACAAGAACGGCTTTCTCAGTAATTTGCGCTGTTTCAATCATTTTTCTGTTTTAATGAAATAAAAACTCCCGACCCATAAATGGATCGGGAGTGCAAAAATATTGTTTTTATTAACTTATTGCAATACGAAGTTAATTGGTACTGTATAAGAAACGTTAACAGGTTTTCCGCGCTGTTTCCCTGGTTTCCATTTTGGGAGTGTGTTTACAACACGCAGAGCTTCCTTGTCAATCGAAGGGTCGACGCCCCTGGCAATTTTTGCATCGCGAACCGAACCATCTTTTCCAACCACAAATGTAACATAAACTTTCCCCTGAATTCCGTTTTCCTGGGCAATTACAGGGTATTTAATTGCATTTGCAATGTAGGTGCGCAATGCCATTTCCCCTCCCGGAAACTCCGGCATATCTTCAACAATAAAGAAAACCTGTGCTGCCTCTTCTTCCTCTTCTGCTTTTGCAGCAACAACAGGAGCAACGTGAATTAAAGTTTTATCATCGGCTCCGGAATCGTCAATTTGTAATTCATCATGGATTTTAACATCATCATCAACAATGTTTAAAACTTCAATCACTTTTGGCGGTGGTGGTGGTGGTGGTGGTTTAATTTCCGGCTCGCGTGTAATCGGAATAATTTCATCTTCGACATTTACTGCATTCATTGAGCCCAATGAATCAGCCTTTTCGGGTTTTGCTGTCCATTCAAAAGCCACAAGCATAATTCCCAATGAAACTACAAGCCCAACCATGAAGAACACATTCTTTTTGAGTTCCAGGTCTGCTTTTGGTGTTTTCTTTAATTCCATTTTTGTTATTTTTATTAGTTTTTATTCGATTTTTTACCTTAAAAACGGGGTCTAAAGATAAAAAATAATTATTAATTTCAAATCAATATTTAATCGATTTCAAATTTCTGAAGCAATTCAGAATTTATCTGAATTTGTATCCTCCCTTTTTCTCCATAATTTATCATTTAAAAGGTGAGATAATTATAAAGAACGTCGGCCACAAATGGCATTTTTACCTTCCTCAAAAACTTTACCAAAATTTGTTTTGAAAGGATCAGAACGAAAAAATATTTTTTATATTTGCGTCCTCAAAACGGGGGATTAGCTCAGTTGGCTAGAGCGTTTGACTGGCAGTCAAAAGGTCATGGGTTCGATTCCCATATTCTCCACCTGGTTATCAAAGAGTTGCAATGAATTGCGGCTCTTTTGTTTTTTCCTTTGATTTTGATTCTTCAATAAAATAAAAATTGAAACACAAAAGGTAAATTCCAATTTCCAGTAAACTAGTTTATCACCCAGTACATCATTCCTTTGTGCATTTCCAGATATTCGAAATCGTACTTGTTGTAAATGAAATTAATGGGAACCATCTGAAAATAACTGACATTCCTGTTTTTCAGTTTGGCAGGGACCCAACTTCCTTCGATTTTGCCGAAAGCGTTAACCAGTATCCCGTTCAGCACCTGGCTGATACCCTTAACAATCTGAACCCCTTCAATTTTTCCTTCTTTGGTAATTACCAGGCCTACCACCATTTTCCCTTCAACGGTGAGCAAATCGAATTTTGAGTCAATAATGGACTGACGAATCTGTTGATGTAAAAAAGCCATGCCCGGTTCGTACAGGGGTTCGGTATCGGCTGAATAAAAGATATCATCTACCAGCGGGGCGCCATCCGGTTGCCAGTTTTTGTTGGCTACCAGCTCGTTGTTTTTGTACCGGGCAACCGATTTTTTACTGCCCGAATTGTAGTTTTCGGTTACTTCGCCCTCTAAAATAAGGGGTATTTTCGATTGGGTAGTACCCTTTCGTTTGATATTAACGCCAAGGCGGTCGGTAAATTGATATAAACCTTTTCCGGCGGTTTCAAATATTCGGGTAACCCGTCCCGAAAATTCATCGCCTTTCATTCGAATCTCATAAACCGAGTCGCGTTCAATTTTTATACTTTCGGTGTAAATCAATTGCCACTCTTCATCGCCGGCCTTGTAAGTTTTCACTTTAATTTTTTTTGATGAACGATAATCCACTTTTTTCATAATTTCCTTTTTTTCAGGATTATCGATTTTACCATTTACCCCGAAATAATAAACCGTATCGTTTTGGCAAAAACTGTGCAACGGGATTATAATTATTAATGCGAATAATAGTTTTTTCATCTTTTCACTTTTCAAAGATTAGTATTATATCTGTAAGTCGAGTATTAACTGCCCGTTTAATAACCTGAATGTTTTTCTGTGGTATTTCGTAACACCGTATTTTCTGATAGCATCGCGGTGCTTTTGGGTTGGGTAACCTTTGTTTTTTTCCCAGTTGTAGTCCGGAAACTCAACATGGATTTTTGCCATAAAATCGTCGCGGTAGGTTTTTGCCAGCACCGATGCAGCCGCGATTGAAAAAAACCTCCCGTCGCCTTTTATCATGCAGGTAAACGGGATTTTGGTTTGAGGGCGAAAACGGTTTCCATCAATCAGTAAATGTTCGGGTTCGGTTTTTAGCCGAAGAACCGCCCGGTTCATTGCCAGAAACGATGCATTCAAAATATTAATCTCATCTATTTTTTCATTCGAAACGGCTTCAACAGACCAAGCCACAGCTTCTTTTTCAATAATTGGGCGCAATTCAAACCTTTGCTTTTCAGTAAGCACTTTCGAATCGTTTAAAAGTTCGTTTTCGAAATGGGGAGGTAAAATTACTGCGGCAGCAAATACCGGCCCTGCCAGGCATCCGCGTCCTGCCTCGTCGCACCCGGCCTCAACCGTATTTTCTTTATACCAAGAAAGTAATTTATTTTTCATTTTGTAATTCTTCAACTCCTCCCCTTGGGGAGGTTGGGTGGGGCTTCACTTCAGCGACCTCTCTACACTTGTCCAAAGCAGGTGTGCAGTTTCGTCCCAGCTAAATTTCTTTTTTTGCTCAAACCCTTTTTTAATCAATGTTTTACGCAACTCTTCATCGTTTGCCAGTTTTATCATGGCATCGGCAATTTGGTCAATTTTCACCGGATCGGCATATAAAACTGCATTCCCGCCAACTTCGGGTATCGATGTTGTATTTGAACAAATTACCGGAACTCCGGCGCTCATGGCTTCCACAACCGGAATTCCAAAACCCTCGAAAAACGGAACAAAAGCCAATGCCATGGCAGCGCCGAAAATGTCGTGCAAATCAGCGGTTGAAACTCGTCCGGTAAAAATCACATCATTTTTAAAGCGCATATTTTCGTAAGTTTCAAAAATATCACCTGTTTTGTGCATTTCGCCGCCAACAATCATCAGTTTAATGTTATTGGTGGTTTCTCCTTTAAACGTATCAAATGCTTTTAAAAGTCCACTCACGTTTTTGCGGGGATGTAGCGCGCCGACAAACAAAAAATATTCAACACCACCGGTATGTTTTTTGCGAATTCTCTCCTTTTCATTCTCTAATAGTGGTTCAAAAATCTGGTTGATGCCGTCGTAAACAACGTCAATTTTATCGTAACCGATTTTAAACGAACGGGCGATATCTTCTTTTGAATGGAACGAAACTGTAGCAATTCGTTTGGCGACACGTGCAAACCGGGGAAAAAAGTAGTTGTAATATTTGGCAATTAACCACGGCAAATCATCGGGCCGATGTACAAAGTTGATGTCGTGGATAACCGCAAGTTGCGGCACTTTCGTTCGCAACGACAAGTAACCATCGGGCGACAAAAAAAGATCGGCTTTGTATTTCTTCAATATTTTCGGAATGCGGAAATCGAACCAGATATAAAACAGCAGCGGATGCCGCGCCTGCGGGCCAATAACTACGGGCGTTACGTTTTCAGCAAAAATATAACCGGGATGGTACGGCCTGTCGAATATGAAAATAAATTCATGTTCCGGATGATTTCGGGTTATCCGAATTAATGTTTCGAAGGTAAACCATCCAATTCCCTCAAGTTTCCCTTTCTGCAATAAACGTGTATTTACAGCAATCCTCATAATGACGGTGTAAAATTGAAATTATTTTCTGATATCTTTGCCCCAAAGTTAGTAGTAAATGAAGACTTTCGTTAAATATATCCTCCAAAAAATACTTGGGCTAAAAACCTATTTATATGTTTTTGCACTTTTTGTAATTGTTAAAATCCGGTGGGACAAAAAAGAAAAAGATTTTTTCTATTTTCTTGAACTGATCCCTGATGGCGGAAATGTGCTGGATTTAGGTGCAAATATTGGTGTTACAAGCTATCATTTATCAAAAAAATTACCCAAAAGCACTATTTTTTCTTTTGAACCTTTAACCTTAAACATGGCTATACTGAAACGTGTGAAAAAGAGGTTTAAACTGAAAAACATAAACGAATTCCAGGTTGCAGTTGGAGAAAAGGCCGGAAACATAGAAATGGTTATGCCGGTGATAAACAGTGTGCCAATGCACGGATTGAGCCACGTACTTCACGAAGATAACACTGAATTTAACAGCGGACTGAAATACAAAGTACCTGTGGTTTGCCTCGACAGTTTGACACAAATAAATCAACCGGGGAAACGGATTACTGCCATGAAAATTGATGTTGAGAATTTTGAGTACTTTGTTTTAAAAGGAGCCGAAAGACTGATTATTGAAAATCAGCCTGTTATATATTGCGAATTGTGGGAAAACGACAACAGAAAAAAATGTATCGACTTTTTAAATAACCTGAATTATTCTGCGTTTATACTTTGTAAAAAAGAGTTGTTGCCTTTCGAAAAAACAACCATCGAAAAACACAATTTCTTTTTTTTGCCACGTGTAATAACTGATTGAATCAAATGTTTTGAAACGCAAATTTGTTACAAATCTTATATTATTACTGTCCCTCAACCTGTTAATTAAACCATTTTGGATTTTTGGAATCGACCGCACAGTACAAAATATGGTGGGCGACGAGAGTTACGGGATGTACTTCGCTTTGTTCAACTTTTCGCTGTTGCTGAATATTCTTCTCGATGTCGGGATTACCAATTTCAATAATAAAAATATTGCACAGCACAATTTCCTGCTAAAAAAACATCTCTCGAACATTGTTGGGTTAAAATTCATGCTCGCCATTGTTTATGCCGTTTTCAGCCTGGTAGTGGCCACAATTATAGGGTATGGAAAAATCCAGTTTCACCTGCTTTTCTTTCTCATTTTTAACCAGTTCCTTATTTCGTTTACACTCTATTTGAGATCGAACATCAGCGGATTGCACCTTTTCCGAACCGACAGTTTATTATCGGTACTCGACCGCAGCCTTATGATTGCAATTTGCAGTGTGCTTTTGTTTCCCGGATATTTCAGGGAACATTTCACCATCGAATGGTTTGTTTACGCACAAACCGCGGCTTATGTGCTCACTTCGCTCATTACCTTTATCATTGTATTGAACAAGTCGGGTAAAATCAGTATTCGGGTTAATCCAAAATTTTACATTGTTTTCCTTCGGAAATCATACCCTTATGCACTGCTGATTTTACTCATGGCGTTTTATAACCGCATCGACGGGGTAATGCTGGAGCGTTTGCTCCCCGAACCACTTGGTAAACAGCAAGCCGGAATTTACGCGCAGGCTTTCCGTTTGCTCGATGCCGTTTCGATGTTTGGTGTAATGGTGGCCGGTTTGCTGCTGCCCATTTTTGCCAGAATGATTAAACAGCGCGAACCGGTGGTACAAATGATTAAGCTGTCGTTTACTTTCCTGTTTGTAACGGCCGTTGTGGTAGCTGTTTCGAGTATTTTCTACAACTACGAAATAATGGAGGCGCTTTACCACTCGAACACCGAACATTCATCAGAAATACTGGGAATACTGATGACCGGTTTTATAGGTATTGCCACTACCTATGTTTTTGGCACATTGCTTACCGCCAACGGAAGCATGAAACAGTTGAACTGGATGGCCTTTACCGGAATGGTAATAAACGTTTCGCTCAACCTGGCGCTAATTCCGCGTTACCAGGCTTTTGGGTCGGCTTACGCGAGCTTATTTACCCAAATCATAACCGCAGGGGCGCAGGTTATTCTGGCAGCAGTAGTTTTCAAACTGAAACCCAATTACCTGTTCATTTTTAAACTTGTTGCTTTTGCAGGTGCAGCGGTGGTTTTAGCTATCGTTTCGAAACAATTCGGGAACTGGTTATATGGTTATGTGTTTATGATTGGAGCTTCTGTTTTGTCGGCAGTTTTATTAAAACTGTTTAATATTGCCGATTTATTTAAAATAATTGCTTCCAAATAACCATGCAAAATCCGTCGATAGAAGAACTGTGCAATTCAGGGGAATACGAATTGATTGCCCAACTCAATCACCTCCAAATCAAGGAGTTTGTAATCAACCAACTGGCTGAAAACGGCAGGATTATTAAAGTTTACATGATTTATCAGATTCTGATGATCGTTACCGGGATTTTCTTTTTCTCACTTTCGATAGGCCTTGCTTTTCAAGGATCTGCAAGTCAATT
>CAMTWS010000130.1:0-5581 GCA_947085485.1 uncultured Prolixibacteraceae bacterium | reverse complement strand
CTTACTCCGAAAAGTCGGAAATTCAATAATTTTCATCTGTTTGACCCCTAACCCCAAAGGGGAACATCTGAAAATCATTGAATTAGGAAGTCCCCCCTTTGGGGGTTAGGGGGTCAAAGGACTTTTCGGAGCAGACTCATCTTTTAAATTTCAGTTTTTTCTATTTGGCGTAACTCACAGCGCGGGTTTCCCTGATTACTGTAATTTTTATTTGTCCCGGATAAGTCATTTCATCCTGAATTCTTTTCGAAATATCATACGACAACTGCTCTGTATCCTGGTCGCTCAGTTTATCGGCGCCCACAATTACGCGTAATTCGCGGCCAGCCTGAATAGCGTAGGTTTTCATTACGCCGGGGTACGAAAGGGCCAAATCTTCCAGGTCTTTCAATCGTTTAATGTACGACTCAACAATTTCACGACGGGCGCCTGGTCTTGCTCCCGAAATGGCGTCGCAAACCTGGATAATAGGGGCTAATAAAGTTTGCATTTCAACTTCGTCGTGGTGAGCGCCAATGGCGTTGCAAATATCGGGCTTTTCCTTGTATTTCTCGGCTAATTTCATACCGAGGATTGCATGCGGTAATTCCGGTTCATCATCTGGCACTTTACCAATATCGTGCAGTAATCCGGCACGTTTGGCTTTCTTAACATTTAAACCCAGTTCGGCGGCCATAATTGCCGAAAGATTGGCAACTTCGCGTGAGTGCTGTAAAAGGTTTTGCCCATAAGATGAGCGGTATTTCATTTTACCAATCAGCCTGATTAACTCGGGGTGCAAACCATGAACCCCAAGATCGATGGTGGTACGTTTTCCGGTTTCTATAATTTCTTCCTCAATCTGTTTTTTTACTTTACCAACAACCTCTTCAATACGGGCCGGATGAATGCGGCCATCGGTTACCAGTTGGTGCAATGCCAGGCGTGCAATTTCGCGGCGCACCGGGTCGAATGCCGAAAGTACGATTGCCTCGGGCGTATCGTCAACCACAATTTCAACTCCCGTTGCTGCTTCCAAAGCCCTGATATTTCTTCCTTCGCGGCCAATAATGCGGCCTTTGATTTCATCGCTTTCGATATGAAAAATAGTTACTGCATTTTCAATGACAGTTTCAGTGGCCACGCGCTGAATCGATTTTACCACAATTTTTTTGGCCTCCTTGTTTGCTGTCAGTTTGGCCTCTTCCATTATTTCGTTTATATACGAAATGGCCTCCGATTTTGCCTCCTCCTGCAACGATTCAACCAATTGAGCCTTAGCTTCCTCTGCCGACAATCCAGAAATTTGTTCCAGTTTATCGAGGTGCTGGCGGTGCATTTTTTCAAGTTCTTCGCTTTTGTTTTCTACCCGCTGCAACTGGACAGTTAAATTTTCTTTTATTATCTCAACCTCTCTTTTTGCTACCTCAAAATCTTTTGTTCTTTTCTGTATTTCATCGCGGCGCTGATTAAGCACGCTGTCTTTTTGTTTCAGCCGGTTGTCAAATTCGTTGAGATCGGCGCTTTTCTCAACAATGTATTTTTCATGGTCGGTTTTCAGTTGCAGAAACTTCTCTTTGGCCTGTAAAATTTTATCCTTCTTAATCACTTCGCCTTCAGCCTGGGCTTCTGCAATAATTCGTAATTTTCTTGAGTTCAATGCTTTGTTCCAAATCACATAGGCCAAAGCTCCGCCGCCTAAAAAGCCGGCTGTAGCGCCTATCAACAATTCTATCAAATTCATTTTTTATGTTTTTAATCAATTAATAAAAAACCCGTAAAAAGTCTTATCAAACCTAAGATAACAAGACTTTATACGGGCTTCGATAAATATATTCACGTTTACTAACTAATCTATCTCTTCTTCTTTTCTTTTAAAAAATCAGAAATATCGTCGTTTAAGTTTTTTAATTCCTCAATAAAAAGAGCCCTGTCGTTGCGTACCTGCAATTCGGCACTGCTTAACGCAATTTGAAATGCCGCCATCGCTAAAATATCTTTAGAGTCCTGTTTTTCAAATTGTTCGCGGTATTTGCGAACAACGTCGTTGACTCTTTTTGCAGCTAACCGGTATCTCTCTTCATCTTCACTATTGATAGTTAATGGAAAAATCTTACCATCAATATTAATATTTATTCTCAATTTCTTTTTGTCCACCAGCCATTACTTATTGAGTAATGCAATACACTTGTCAATTTCCCGTACTAATTTATTTATTTTCTGTTTAGCTTCCCTGTTTTCATCGACACCCGATAAAATGTGGGTTGCTAATCTAAGTTGTTCAATTTTTTGACTTAATTCCGATTTCTCCTTCTTTAACAATTCGATTTCGTGTTTTAAATTTAACACGTTCTTTTCCAGTGCTATTTTTTCGGTTTCAACACTTGTAAACTCTTTAAAAAACTGCTGTACATTTATCTTTAAATTATTCAGAAGGTTTTGTTCTTCCTCAGTCATTTTAGCTGCATTTCAGTCGCAAAGTTAATATTTTTAGCCTATTGTAAAAGCAATTGGAAAATATTGAAAGAAATATTACAAACACTCTACTGTTAAGTAATTGCGAAAAGACTAAATTTACCCGCTTTTGTTATTAAAAAAGAGAAATATGATAAAGATTTTTTTTGTATTGACAGTAGTTTTTTCTTCGGTTTTGGCTTTAGGACAGGATGTTTATTATTCAACACCGGTTAAAATTCCAATGTTGCTGAGTGGCAGTTTTGCCGAATTGCGCAACAATCATTTTCACTCGGGAATCGATATAAAAACCCAGGGATCAGTTGATGTTATGGTATATTCGGTTGCCGAAGGAACTATTTCGCGAATTTCAGTTTCACCTTCAGGCTACGGAAATGCGCTTTACATCGACCACGATAATGGCACAACTTCGGTTTATGGCCATTTAAGCCAGTTCAGGCCCGACATTCAGGAATACGTAAAAAATATTCAGTACTATAGAAAGTCGTTTCAGGTTGACATTCCGGTCTTACCCGGGATTTTTAAGGTGAATAAAAATGAAAAAATAGCTTTAAGCGGGAATTCGGGAAGTTCTGAAGGGCCTCATCTGCATTTCGAAATTAGAAATACAAAAACCGGCGACCCATTAAATCCGTTAAAATTTGGATTTAATATTAAAGATACTTCACCGCCAAAAATATTTTCATTACAAATTACACCGCTTTCAGAATCTTCGCATGTGAACTACACAGCCAACAAAGTGATATTCGAAGTAGTACAATCGGAAGGTAAATATCAAATCAAAAACAATCAGGTAATACCTGTTTACGGAGAAATAGGGTTTGCCATTGAAGCCAATGATTATATGGATGGTACAGCGAATAAATGTGGAATCAATTCGATAGAACTAAATATTGATGACATTATTTATTCTGTGTTCGAAATTAACCGTTTTTCGTTTAATCAATCGAAATACATCAACAGTTCTATTGATTATGAGGAGTTTATAACTTCGAGCCGGAGATTTCGTAAAACATGGATTGAACCATGCAGTAAACTTAACAACTTTGAATTTACTGAAAACAACGGGATTTTTGACCCGGGAATCGATGCAGTTCACCTGGTCAAAATTGAAATCAAAGACGCTTATGGAAATACTTCTGTCCTTGAATTTTCGGTAGAAGGTAAATACAGGGAAATACAACCGTTATCAAAAGAATCGGCATCATTATTTAACTGTAGTCAAACCAATCAAATGAAAACTGAGGAATTCAGTATAGAAATTCCGAAAGATGCATTATATAAAAATCTATGGTTCCAATATCAATTAATGGATGCAACAAATGGTTTTTATTCTTCAGTTCACCAAATTCATAATAAAACTGTTCCATTACATAAACCTGCAATTGTTGGAATAAAAACTAAAAATCTCGATGGGCAATTTCAGCAAAAGGCGCTTTTGGTGAATATCGATACTGAAACCGGAAATTACAAAACTGCCGGTGGTGAATATAAAGATGGCTGGGTAGTTGCTGAAATTGAAAAATTTGGAAATTATGCAGTACGAATTGATACTGTTCCGCCAGCGATTTTGCCGCTCAGCATTACAAATAAAAATACACTTACTGAAACCGACAGAATTCGTTTTAAAATTACTGACGATTTAGCCGGCATAAAAATTATTGAAGGTTTGATTGACGGAAAATGGGCGTTGTTTGATTACGAGGCAAAAAACAACCTCATTACCCATTACTTTGATGATGAACGTTTTGAATTAAACAAGAATCATCAATTTAAACTTACAGTTACCGATTTTAAAGGGAACAGTTCTGTTTATGAAGCCACTTTCCACAAATAACATAAAAGCCATTGGGCTGATGTCGGGCACCTCGCTCGACGGATTGGATTTGTTAGCCGCCGAATTTTGGCAAACCGGCAAAAAATGGAATTTTCAAATCGAAGCCGCTGAAACTGTTGCCTATTCAACCTTTTGGAAAAGCCGGTTAAAAAATGCACCAACACTTTCGGGAGAGGAACTGATTAAACTTCACACAGAGTACGGGCGGTTTTTGGGGAGCGAAACAAAACGGTTTGTTACGGAAAACCATTTTCAACCCGGCATCGTTGCCTCGCACGGCCACACTGTATTTCACCAACCCGAAAATGGGTTTACCTTTCAGGCCGGCAGCGGTTTCGAAATTGCAGCGGTTACCGGAATTACCACCGTTGCTGATTTCCGTTCGGGCGATGTGGCGCTGGGCGGACAAGGCGCTCCGTTGGTCCCGGTTGGCGACTGGCTTTTATTTTCTGAATACGAATATTGCCTGAACCTGGGCGGCTTCGCCAACATTTCGTTTGAAAAAAACAGAAAACGCATTGCTTTCGACATTTGCCCGGTGAATATTGTTTTGAATCCTTTCGCCGAAAAACAGGGATTTGACTTCGACAAAAACGGTGATTTAGGCCGGAAAGGGAACGTTAATGATACTCTTCTTAACAAACTAAATCAATTGGATTTTTATCTTGCAGAACCACCAAAATCACTTGGTCGGGAATGGGCGGAAAATGTTTTTATGCCTGTTTTAAACGATTTTGAAATTCCTGATGAAGATAAATTGCGTACCGTTTACGAACATATTGCGCAGCAGATTGCAGGAATAATTTCAGGCAGAGGCAAAGGCGGAGGCAAAGGTGAAGGCGGAGGGAAAATGTTGGTTACGGGCGGGGGCGCTTTCAATACTTTTTTAATTGAACTGATTTCGGAAAAAACCGCGGTGGAACTGGTAATTCCGGCAAACGAAATCATCAGTTTTAAAGAAGCGCTGATTTTTGCTTTTCTGGGCGTTCTGAAATACCGGGGCGAAATTAATTGTCTTGCTTCGGTCACGGGGGCAAAATGTGATAGTTCTGCTGGAATTATTTTTAGCTAATTTATGAATATGATACAGACTTTGACAATAGATATATGAGCCCACTCCGAAAAGTGAGTTTTAAAAATTAGTTAATTGTAAAGAAAAAAAATAAACGATAACAAAATAGGAAAATTGCCGTGTCAATTTTTGATGGTTAGGTTCCGTAAAAATGGAAACTATCCACAAATTAGACAATAAAGCTGCTTTCCTTGATTTTTGCACCGTTCTTTGACATG
>CAMTWS010000129.1:0-14544 GCA_947085485.1 uncultured Prolixibacteraceae bacterium | reverse complement strand
TTTTCATAAGAAAAGGGCCAGTACACAATTTTCCGGTTGGTTCTGTCAAGATACCACTGTCCCGCCCGCGTCATCCCTTCTTTGATGTTCCAAACGATGTACTGGTGGGTTTTTTCTCCTGCCCACGATGCATAAGCTCCGGCAGGATGGGTGGCAGGATTATAATACAAAGTTGTGAGGTCATCCTCAGTCGGTTTTTGCGGCCAGCCACCCTGCGAACTCTGCCACTGATGCGGCCATTCATTTTTATGGTTGAAAGCCCCGGTTTCAGGCAGTCGTGCACGGTCGCGCAACGTATCGTTCACAATCAATATCCTGAAATCAAGTTCAGGCCAAAGCGAATCCGGAACCTGTGCCACCAGCCAATTGCCGTTTTGCTGCCAGTCGCCAAAAATTCTTCCTCCCATCAACCTCACTGTTTTTCCAGATTCACCTGCAACATGCAATCCCGAATCGGCTTCGGTAATAATCGCTGAAACATCGAAATAATCTCCTTCCTTAACAACAATATTTTTAATTGCTGAAGTTCGGCTGATTTCAACCGCCTTTTGAACTGTGGCAACCGGTTGCGATTTTGTTCCCTTATTGGAATCATTGCCATTGCCCGATACATAAATGGCGGTACGAGAACAAAAAAGAGAGGGCTCAATATTCATTGAACCCTCGGTAAATTACTGTATTTCAGCTTTTTAATTTGTACCCCGGACGGGATTCGAACCCATGACCTACTGCTTAGAAGGCAGTTGCTCTATCCAACTGAGCTACCGGGGCATCCTTGTTTTTTTTGCGGGGCAAAGATAGGATTCAAATCACAAAAAACAAATCACAAAATTCAAATAAATCACAAAATTCAAACCTCAAAATTTTCAATCAGATTATGAATTACCTGTTTATTTCTATCATTTACAATTTATCATTCAATATTTGGCATTTTTACAGCAGGCGTATTCCGTTTACTTTGCATTTTTTCACCATTTCATCGGGCCAAATGCTAGATTGTATTTCGCCAATGTGGGCTTTTCTTAAAAAATACATACATAACCTCGATTGCCCTATTCCACCCCCAACGGTCAGTGGCATCTCGTCGTTCAGTAACATTTTATGCCACATTAAATTTTGACGTTCTTCGAGGCCCCTTATTTTTAATTGATGGATTAAAGCCTGTTTATCAACCCGTATTCCCATCGACGAAACTTCAAACGAACGTTTCAAAACGTTATTCCACAAAATAATATCGCCGTTTAATCCTTTATATCCGTTTATCGTAGGGGTGCTCCAGTCGTCGTAATCGGGCGCCCGGCCATCATGAATTTTGCCATTCGCCATTTTACCGCCAATACCAATCACAAAAATTGCCCCGAATTTTTTCGATGCCTCATTTTCGCGTTCAAACGGTGTTAACTCAGGATATTTGGCGGCCAGTTCTTCGGCATGAATAAATGTAATTTCTTCGGGCAAGTCGGGCGTAATATCGAAGTAATTTTCTGAAATATGAAACTCTGTACGAACCAGCGCTGCATAAATTTTGCGAACTACATATTTCAGAAAATCAAGATTCCGGTCTTCGTTGTTTATAACGCGTTCCCAGTCCCACTGATCGACATACAACGAGTGCATATTTGTAAGTTCTTCATCGGGGCGAATAGCGTTCATATCGGTATAAATACCAAATCCTTCTTTTATTTGTAAATCGGCCAAAGCCATCCGTTTCCATTTTGCCAGCGATTGCACAATTTCTGCCACATCATCGCCTAAATCTTTCATCGGGAAAGAAACCGGACGTTCAATACCGTTCAAATCGTCGTTAACGCCAGTTCCCCTTTTTACAAAAAGTGGCGCTGTTACCCGCCTCAATCGCAATTCGGAAGATAAATTGAGCTGGAAAAAATCTTTTATCTGCTTGATAGCCTGTTCGGTTTGATGGACATCTAAAACCGATTTGTAATTCTTAGGAATAAATAAATTCATATAATAACGTTTAAAGTCTGAAAAAAAACAAAAGTATAATTCTGCTTTCAAATTAAAAGAAAACCGTCGATTAAAGTTTTATAACCTCACAAATTTATTCAATATGATTGTAAATATTAACTGCTTAACTTCAGTCCATCGTACCCTACAAAAACATTTTCAGGCAATTCTTTCTGAATATCGGCGTGTTTTCCAAAAGAATGGCTTAGGTGGGTTAAAAATGCCTTTTCGGGTCGAATTTCGTTGATAATCCCCAACGCCTCAACCAGGTTAAAATGCGAAATGTGATTCTCCTTGCGTAGCGCATTTATAATTAATATCCGGGTTCCGGCTATTTTTTGCAATTCTTCACTCGGAATGTAATTGGTGTCGGTAATGTAGGTCAAATCCCCCACCCTAAAACCGTAAACCGGTAATTTATGATGAAAACAACGAATTGGAATAAACCTGATCCCATCAATTTTAAACGGACTGTTTTCAATTTTATGAAGATTCATATTTGGGATTCCCGGATATTTAAAATCGGCAAAAACATAATGAAAAATCCGTTTAATCGCTTCCTGTACCCGTTCTTCAGCATAAATATCGGTTGGGTGTTTTTGTGCCCAATTATATGAGCGAATATCGTCTAACCCAAATATATGATCGACATGTTCGTGCGTCAACAATACAGCCCGCAGCGAATTTACCCGCTCGCGTAGCATTTGTTCCCTAAAATCAGGTCCGGCATCGATTACAAAGTTCTTTCCGTTAATTTTTAATAACAACGACGAACGCAAACGTTTGTCCTTTTCATCAGAGGAATGACAAACATCGCAACCGCAGGTAATTACCGGCACTCCCTGCGAAGTTCCCGTGCCCAGAAATGTTGCTTCAATATTTATCTTTTCATCGGAATGCATTTTGCAAATTTAACAAATGCAATGCTTTAATCGCGAATATCTTTATTTTTACCGAAAAATACCGAATGGCAAAGCTCTACCTTGTACCCAATGTTTTAAGCGAAGGCGACTGGCAAAATGTGTTGCCCGCTCAATTGTTTCCAATCCTTACAAACACCCGGCATTTTATTGTTGAGGACGTGAGGACTGCACGCCGTTTTTTAAAACAGGTAAACAGGGAGATAAATATTGACGAATGTGCTTTTTACGAGTTGAACAAGCGAACAACTCATTCCGAAATACCTGCCTTTTTAAAGCCAATTGAACAGGGATTTGATGTGGCTGTAATTTCTGAAGCCGGCTGCCCCGGTGTTGCCGACCCCGGTGCCGATGTTGTAAAAATTGCACATCAGAAAGAATATAAAGTAGCGCCTTTGGTTGGCCCGTCATCTATTTTGCTTGCATTAATGGCTTCGGGAATGAACGGGCAAAACTTTGCCTTTAAAGGTTATCTGCCGGTGAAACCTGCGGAAAGGGCAAAACAAATTGAAGTGCTCGAAAAAAGAGTAATTAACCAACGCCAAACACAAATTTTTATTGAAACCCCTTACCGCAATAATCATTTAATCAGCGATTTGATTAAAACCTGCTCACCCACCACACTGCTCTGCATAGCTGTCAATTTAACGGGTGAAAATGAGTTTATTGCCACAAAAACAATTCAGCAGTGGAAAAACAAAGCGCCTGATTTTCATAAACAACCTGCTATTTTTCTGATTGGAGTTTAGTGAATGAATGTGTGAATGCGTGAATTATTATTTATGATTGGGTTACTGAGTAAATTAAATCAGATGATTTTCAGCTCTTTTAGCATTTCAAATTCATGTAATGCCCCATTTTCCGGGCTGAACCTGTTTCGTAATAGGTCGTCTTTTAAGGTTTTGCCCGATAAATTTTATAAACCTGGACCTGCATTAATAAAGTAGTAAAACCTGGCACAGGAGGACTGCCCTGGGTGTTTCCGTTTTGACCGTAAGCCAGTTCAGAGTTTATTACAAGGTTTGCAACTGTTCCCAGTTGCATGTAGGTTGCTGCTTCTTCAAGGCCTTTAATTGCTGTGCCTGCCCCAACCACAAATTCATAAGGTTCAAACCGGTAACCTTTTGTGTAACCATTTGTTTCGTCGAGCAACAGGCTGTCGATTGTCCATGTTGCGTAAAAGATTTGTATTTTATCGCCCGGTACAATAGAATCTCCGGTACCTTTTACCTCTTCAATATAATATAACCCCGATGGAGTAGGCTTTAAACCAGGATAATTGGTTGCCAAATATTTATCGAGCTTGGCAAGTTCATTTTTTCTCAATGCTTCCAAACTGTTGTCATCACCACAGGCAAAAAAGCCAATAACAACAGCGGTAAAAATCAATCCGGTAAAAAAACGTTTCATTGTTCTGTTTAAATTCATCATTGTCAATTTATTTTGAAGGCTTAATATCCTTCATTATTACTACAAAAACCAAAGTCTTATACGGGGGTATAACTCCCCCACCGGAGCTGCCATAAGCTAAATCTGAAGGTATAATCAATTGTACTTTTGCATTTTTATTGATAACTTTCATTCCATCGTCCCACCCTTTTAATAATGGCGGATTGCCTAACACAAAAGTAAAAGTACTATCTTTCTCGTTGTGCCACGATGAAGCATCGAACATATAACCATCAGTAAAATATCCTCCATAACCAACGGTTAAAGTATCGCCTGTTTTTGGAAATGTACCCGTGCCCTCCTTTAATGTAACGTAGTAAACACCCAAAGCGGTGGTATCAACATCATTTTTATTGGCAATTATATTTTCGAGGTATTTTTTTAAATTTGATTGCTCCTCCTGCCATGTTGGTTCTTCATTGTCGCTTAAATTCAGGCATGAAGTGAATATTCCGGCAAGAACTATTCCGATTAAAAAGTAAATTCCATTTTTTTTCATAAAAATCCCATTTAAATTATTGTTTCCAATAATTGATGTTTATAACCAGGTAAAAGTTGCGTGAACTTTTTTATTGTTTCATCCAGCGTGAGTTTTGTTTCGCCACCCGCAGCATTTATATGCCCGCCTCCGTTAAAATGATCGTGCGAAAAATGGTTCACCGGAAAATCACCTTTCGAGCGAAATGAAGCTTTAACAATATCATCTTTTTCGATAAAAATCGCGCTGAAAACAATATTGTTAATCGAAAGCGGGTAATTAACAAATCCTTCGGTGTCGCCAGTTTTGAAATTAAAATCGACTAGTTCTTTTTTTGAAATTGATATCATTGCGGTGCGTAATTCGGAAAAAACCACCATTTTTTGATTTAAACAGTACCCTAACAATTTCATCCTGCTAACCGAAAAGTTATGGTAAACCTCAGAATGAATCTTTTTTGTGTCAATTTCGAACTTCATTAGTTCTGAAACAACCTTAAATGTATTTGGATTTGAGGTATTGTGGTTAAACGAACCGGTGTCGGTTAAAATGCCTGTATATAAAGCTTCTGCGGAATTCTTGTTGATGTGTTTTTCCATTCCGGTTTCATTAACCACATCGTAGATTAGTTCGGCAGTTGAGCTGTAGTGAGTTTCGGAAACCATAAAATCACAAAAATCAGTTGGATATGGATGGTGATCGATTAAAATTTTGGGATTCTTATATTCCAGAATCATTTTTTCAAGTTTCCCTGCCCGGCTTGCTTCATTAAAATCGACACAAATTAAAACATCAGATTGGTTGAATATTGCTTTTGCCCGGCTTTTCATTTTGTTATAAACTATAATTTCGATTTTTGAAGAAAACCATTTAATGAAATCGGGATAATCGCTCGGTGAAATTATTTGAACCTGATGACCAAAACTATTAAGTACTTCGGCAAAACCAATGGCCGAACCAATAGCATCGCCATCAGGATGTTCGTGCGGAACTATTAGTATATTTATTTTTTTTTCGGCAAGTATCCGCTTAATCGATGCAATAATCTGTAAGTCAGTGTTTTTCAAAATAATTAAAAATTTGAATTGGCAAATATACTAAAACTGTTAACGGTGCAATGGCAAAATAATTCAATTTTTCATATTATTGCAGATTAATAACATTTATTAAAACATTGAATAATGGCAGGAAAAATAACATTTACAATGATAAAACCATCAGCTTTTAAAAGCAATTATACCGGTGCAATCCTGAAAATGATAAACGATGCTGGATTTGTAATAAAGGCAATGAAAGCAACCCGTTTAAGTAAGGAACAAGCCGGGGCTTTTTACGAAATTCACAAAGGAAAACCGTTTTATGAGTCGCTGGTTAATTTTATGAGCTCGGGGCCAATTGTTGCGGCCATGCTCGAAAAAGAAAATGCGGTTGACGATTTTCGCGCGTTGATTGGCGCTACCAACCCTGCAAACGCAGCCGAAGGAACAATACGTAAATTATATGCCGTTAGTTTGGAAGAAAATGCTGTGCATGGTTCCGACAGCGATGAGAATGCCAGTATTGAGGCTGATTTTTTCTTTTCGAAAACCGAAAGGGTTTGAGTAGAGTTTCGAGTTTAAAGTTCAAAGTTTCGGGTTTAAGAATAGTTTAGAGGCTGTCCAAAATATTTGGCGGCCTTTTATTTGAAAATGATTTTTTCAACCAATTCTTCACCGGCTTTTTCGTTCAATTTTCTGCGGATTTCTTCGCGCATCATAAACAGCTCGTTTTTTACTACCGATGAATTGATTTCAACAAAAAGGATTTTGCTTTTAAGCGATACACTTTTGGTGTAATGCGCTATTGTTTTCCCCAGCAATTCTTCCCACGACTGAACAACATCCACTTCTTTCAATTTACGTTCGATACTTGTACCTTTAACATAATCGCGTAAAACTTCGCTTAACGACTGTGTGTTGCTCCTTCTCATAGTAATATTTCAACATTTCCTGAATCAACCCGAAATATACGAAAATCGGCATCCATTTTTTTGATAATCGAATCCAAATGCTCGCGATTGGTATCGGTCAGAAATATCTGCCCGAATTGTTCGCCCGCTACCACCTTCACTATTTGCTCAACCCTGAACTGATCGAGTTTATCGAAAATATCGTCGAGCAAAAGTATCGGTTTCAACCCCGAAATCTCTTTTACAAAGTCGAATTGAGCCAATTTTAGCGCCACCAGATAGGTTTTCATCTGTCCCTGCGAGCCCAGTTTTCTGATTGGATAATCGCCCAGGTAAAACACCAGATCGTCTTTGTGGATTCCCTGGGTGGTAAACTGAACAGCGCGATCTTTTGAAACCGATTCTTTCAAAAGCGATTCGAGATTATTGCTGTAAAGCGCCGATTCGTGCACCAGGCTTACAGTTTCATTGTCCTGCGAAATAAACGAATAGTACCGTTGAAACACGGGGATTAACTTTTCCACAAACTCACTTCGCCGGGCATGGATGCGAACTCCATATTCAATTAACCGGGCATCCCAGAGTTCCAGCAAATCGGCATCGAAATAGTGTCCGGTGGCAAATTGCCGTAACAAATTATTGCGTTGAAGCAGCGCCCTGTTATATTTCAGCAAATCGTCGAGATAATTCTGATTATATTGCGAAATTACACCGTCCATAAATTTGCGCCGCTCATCGCTGCCTCCCAGAATCAGGTTAACGTCTGACGGAGAGATCATTACCAAGGGCAACAACCCAATATGTTCAACCAATTTCTTGTAAACCTTCGAGTTGCGTTTAAATTGCTTATTGGCGCCTTTTTTAAATCCACACGAAATGGTTTCGCTCGATTCAATTCGCTGGTAATTGCCATTCAGCATAAAAAAACTTTCTTCGTGATTGATGTTCAGCAAATCGACAGCATTGGAAAAACTTTTACAAAACGACAAGTAATATACTGCATCAAGAATGTTGGTTTTACCTGCCCCGTTTTTTCCGATAAAGCAGTTTAATTTCGGCGAAAATTTAATTTGAACTTCTTTTAAATTTTTAAAATTTACGATTGAAATATCTTCAATTTGCATAATTCCACCTTTCGCTTTATACCTGCAAAACTAATTAAAAACCTTGGATGATAAAGCTGTAGAAGAAAAAACCACAAATAACAGTTGCCTGTTGATTAATATTCAAAATTATAGCATTATTACCCATGCGGTTTTGAAAAAAAAACTATTTTTGCGGCACAATTTTGAATTCGAAAAAAAATGACTAAGAAGAAAACTACAAAAGACGGTAATTTACAGGAACTCGAAAGTGCGTTGACAAGAACGGAGCAGTTTATTGAAGATAATCAGAAAAAAATTACATACGTTGTTGGCGCTATTGTGGTTATAGTTGCAGTGTACCTTGCTTTTAACAGGTTTTACATGCAGCCAAAAGAAGAAGAAGCTTTAAATCAAATGTTTATGGCCGAGAATTATTTCGAAAAAGACTCGTTTAACCTGGCTTTAAACGGCGATGGCAACTATCTGGGATTTCTTGATATTATTGATGATTACGGTATGACTAAATCGGCAAACCGTTCTAAATACTACGCAGGCATATCTTATCTTCACTTAGGTCAGTATGAAGATGCAATCGACTATTTAAAGAGGTTTAAAACTGATGATTTGCTTTTAGGCCCAATTAAAGCCGGCGCTATCGGCGATGCAATGCTTGAACTTGGTAATACCGAAGATGCATTAAAACAGTATAAAGAAGCTTATTCTGAAACCGATAACACATTAACAACCCCTGTTTATAAAATGAAGGCTGCCAAGTTACTGGAATCGATGAATAAGTTGCAGGATGCACTGAAATTATATGAAGAGATTAAAAAAGATTATCCTGAATCGGCAGAAGGTACGGCGGTTGATCGTTACATTGCCCGTGTAAAAATTAAAATAGGTTAATCGAAAAATAAATGGTTTTGAAATATACCCCTCCCAAAGAGGGGTTTTTTATGGAATAAAAATGGCAACAAAAGATCTTTCGCAATACGATATTAATGCGGTTCCGTTGGCTGCGAACATGAGATTTGGGATAGTGGTGGCCGAATGGAACCCTGAAGTTACATTTGCCCTTGCAAATGGCGCTGTTGAAACATTAAAAAAACATGGTGCCACCGATGAAAACATTTTGTTAAGGCATGTGCCCGGGAGTTTTGAACTTCCGCTTGGAGCGCAGTTTTTGGCCGAATACGGAGATGTTGATGCAGTTATTGTCCTGGGGTGCGTAATTCAGGGAGAAACACGCCATTTCGATTACATTTGCCAGGGAGTAACACAAGGTATTAAAGATTTAAACCTGAAGTACAACAAACCCTTTATTTTTGGATTATTGACAACTCTAAACCAACAACAAGCTCTTGAACGTGCCGGAGGAATTCATGGCAACAAAGGCGATGAAGCTGCTGTAACTGCAATAAAAATGGTGCATTTAAAAAACTCGTTTCAAGAATAAGAGTCCGGCTTGAAAGGTAACCGAAAAAGAAAAGGCCTGCATAAATGCAAGCCTCAGTCTTAATCAAACTAAACCTAAACCTATAATTCTTAAAAAGTTTTATCTTGGTCCACCACCACCCTGCTGTCTTGCAGCACGTCTTTCTTCGAGATATTTTTCGTACTTAACGTATTGGTCGGCCGATAATATTTTTTTCATTTCCTTGTTTTGTTCATCGCGGATTTTAGTCATTTTAGCGCGCATATCGTCGCTTGGACCGCCACCGCCTTGCATTTCTTCGCGCATTTTAGCCATTTTTTTACTTGATTCCAGGTTTAGGTCATACACTTTTTTCTCCTGGGCTTTATCCAAACCACATTTTTCTTTAATCTGATCTGTCTGGCGTTTTGCCATCTCTTCAGGTGTAGAATTCTGCCAGTTTTGGGCCATACCAATCATGTTCCCCAAAAGTATGGCAATCATAAGAAATCCAATTTTTTTCATTTTTGTTAATTTTAAATTAAACGATTCATAATTTATTTACGAACCATTCGACATGTTAAATTTTAAAAGGTTTAATGTGAAAAAAAATAGGATTACTTTTTTGTAATCCTATTTTTCTGAATAAATTTTAATCCTTTTTTTTCTTTGGCGCCTGCACTCCTCTTTGTTTTGCCATATCCTCAATCCGTTTCTGGAAATTCGATTTTTGAACCGGCTTCTTTTTATTTGCCTGAAGTTGCAACCTGATTTTTTCTTCGTCAACAAAATAGCGTATTAAATAGGTTTGACCGATTGTAATTACGTTGGCCAGAAAATAGTAGTAACTTAATCCCGATGAATAACTATTCAGAATAAACAGGAACATTACAGGCATTAAATACATCATTGTTTTCATTCCCGGCATGGCCTGGCTGGTCATAGCCTGTTGGTTCATGCTGGTTGAAATGATGGTTGTAATAGTCATTAATAAACAAAACAAACTTACATGGGCGCCATAAAACGGAATTGTAAACGGAAGATCCAATACTGAATCGTAAGTTGATAAGTCGGTTGCCCATAGAAAGCTTTCCTGCCTCAACTCAATAGATGTCGGGAAGAAAAAAAACATGGCAATTAAAATTGGGAATTGTAAAAGCATTGGCAAGCAGCCACCCATTGGATTTACCCCCGTTTTTTTATACAACGCCATTGTAGCCTGTTGCTTTTCCATCATTTTATCGCTCCCAAATTTCGCGCTTAATTCATCAATTTCAGGTTTTAATACCCTCATTTTTGCCTGCGACATGTACGATTTGTAGGTGAAAGGGAATAAAATTGTTTTAATGAATATAGTCAGCAACAGAATAATAAGCCCGAAATTATCGATGTAATTGCGAAGAAAATTGAAAATCGGAATAATCAGGTATTTATTTACCCAGCTAACAATTACATATCCCAAATAAACGTTGCTTTCCAAATCAATGTCATATTGCTTTAAGGTTTGATAATGGTTGGGACCAAAAAAGAACTGCATCCCAACGGTTTCAGTTGGTTTTCCTTCGTACGGAATAGCAATATCAGCATAAAAATTGGCGAGGTATTTTGGGTTTTCTTCAAATTTAGTCTGCTTAATTTGAGCATTTGCAAAAGACTCGTTGGCAATAATTGTTGAATTAAAAAACAACTGTTTGAAACTAATCCATTTCAAACGCGTACTTAAATTTTCTTCGGCCGATTTGGTTTTCGATAGGTTATCAACTTCATCTTCGAAGAATTTATAGGTAATATTTGTATAACTGTCTTCCCCGAATTGTGAAACTTTTTCCTGGCGCGGCAAATCGAAAGACCAGTTGAAATTGAGATATGATTGATTTGTGGCGATGTACTGATTCATTCCCTGCACATTCAGTTTAAAATCAACCAAAAAGGAGTTGTATTCCAATGTATAAACGTACTCTAAAAAACTTCCGGGAGCCACTTCCAAACGAAATGAAACAGACTCTTTTCCGCCCGGGTTTTGTTTGTTGAATTTGATTTTTCCTTCGCTTCCTTTTTTAACTTCCGGGCCGGTTACAACGGTCTCTTTGCGGTTCACGACCGGCGTAAAATACAGTTGGTTTGTTTGAATACTTCTGTTTTGCGCAAAAAAGTTAAGTCCGAATTGTGTTTTTGGACCATCAAAAAGTATAAGTGGCAGTGAATCATGCGTTTGGTAATTTTTCAATTCAACTGAATAAATACTTCCTCCCTTATTCGAGAAAGTAATTTTCATCAAATTATTTTCGAGTGTATAAAACTCTTCTGTGCCAATTGCTGTAGTTCCAAAAACGCCAAATTGGTCTGTCTTCTGTTGCAATTGATTTGCAGGGTTAACAGTATCTGCTGCAATAATCGCATTATCTTTGGCAGCTTGTTCCAACCGCTGCTTTAATTCTACTTCTTTCTCTGCTTCTACCTGAGCTATTGAATCTCTTTTGAGTTTGGCAGCTTCAATTTCTTCTTTCGATGGTTGGTTAATTATCGAGAAAACAACCAAAATCGCAAAAATAAGAACAATTCCAATTATCGATTTTTTATCCATTTTTACTTATTGAACTAACGAGTTTTTAATAAAATCTACAAATAATGGGTGGGGATTTAAAACTGTGCTGCGGTATTCGGGGTGAAACTGAACCCCAACAAACCATTTGTGGTTTGGTATTTCAATAATCTCAACCAAATCGGTTTCCGGATTTACTCCAACGGGTATCATACCGCCGGCTATATATTTTTCGCGGTAAGCATCGTTAAATTCATAACGGTGACGGTGACGTTCGTGAATTGTAAGTTTGTTGTATGCTTTGCATACATTTGATCCGCTTTCAATAATCCGGCATTCATAAGAACCTAACCGCATGGTTCCGCCGTAATCGGTAATTCCTTTTTGCTGCTCCATTAAATCAATAACCGGATGCGGAGTTTTTGGCGACATTTCGGTCGAATCGGCATCTTCGAGCATTAATACATTTCGGGCAAATTCGATAACGGCAACCTGCATTCCCAAACATATCCCAAGGTAAGGCACATTGTTTTCCCGGGCATATTTTGCTGTCAGGATTTTTCCTTTCATGCCGCGGTGGCCAAACCCGGGCGCAACTATAATTCCGTTTAACTGAGAAAGTATTTTAACAGAATTGCTGTTGTTAATGCTTTCAGAATGAATCCAGTTGATATTTACTTTGCACCTGTTTACAGCGCCTGCATGCACTAAAGATTCAGCAATCGATTTATAGGCATCGTGCAACTCCACGTATTTTCCAATCAGTCCGATTTCTATCGTCTGTGTTGGATTTTTGAGACGGGTCAGGAAATCATTCCACGATGAAAGGTCTATTTTATCATTTATCGGGAGCCCAAGTTTTTTCAAAACTGTTATATCCAGTTTTTCATCGAGCATTTTTAGCGGAACTTCGTAAATTGTTGGAACATTTATCGATTGTACTACAGCTTCGATTGCCACATTGCAAAACAAGGCTACTTTTTCGCGAACCGATACATCTATATTATATTCGGTGCGTAAAACCAAGATGTCAGGTTGTACCCCTTCTTCAAGCAACTGTTTAACAGAGTGTTGTGTAGGTTTTGTTTTTAATTCGCCTGTGGCTGCAAGATAAGGGACCAAAGTTAAATGAATGACAATTGCTTTTGAACCAAGTTCCCATTTTAACTGACGAACCGATTCAATGTAAGGTAACGATTCAATGTCGCCAACAGTACCGCCTATTTCGGTAATTACAATATCGTAGTTTCCTTTCGACCCCAGAATTTTAATCCGGCGTTTTATTTCATCGGTAATGTGGGGAATAATTTGAACGGTTTTACCCAAATAATCGCCTTTTCTTTCTTTACTGATAACAGATTGATAAATTCTTCCGGTGGTTACATTGTTGGCCTGCGAGGTAGCTTCGTTCAAAAACCTTTCATAGTGACCCAAATCCAAATCGGTTTCAGCCCCATCTTCGGTAACATAACATTCGCCGTGTTCATAAGGATTTAAGGTTCCCGGATCGATATTAATATATGGGTCCAGTTTCTGAATGGTAACACTAAAACCTCTCGATTGTAATAATTTCGCCAACGAAGAAGCTAAAATTCCTTTTCCAAGCGATGATGTTACTCCACCGGTAACAAATATGTATCTTGTCTCAGACAATTTTTTCAATTTTTCCCAATTTTAAAGGCACAAAATTAATCAATAAAACTTATCTGAAAACTAAACAGCGCTTTAATTGACTTTTATCAAGGATAAAATAATAACCAACTGATTTTAATACAGCTCATCACCAAAATACAGGATGCTTAATTTCCTTTCTATATTTTGGAAAAAAAAATATTTGTTGCAGAATATGTGATTTTAGAGATAGTTGGTGTCAATGAAGACTGAACAAACCAAATGGATTAGTATTATAATCTCTATTGTACAAATGTGGTCAATATTACATTTGTGTAATACGTTGTATTCTTGATAGTTATTCTAATTATTATTGAATTAAATAGCCGGTTATTACATTTGTGTGTCAAATAAATACTGTCAGTTATTTAATTTGAATGGTGTATGAGTAGCTTTTAATGGTATCCGGCTTAGGTTCTTCTTCCTTTTTTTTCACCAAATTATAGTTGACTACATTTTCAGGGGGAAGTTGAAATTTTATTCTGAATTGTTTTTTTGTTTTTAATCTTACCCCTTTATTTTTGACCCTTCCAAACTGTACATTTTTAATCAGCCGGATGGCTTCGTCATTACACCCGCCTGCGAGTCCTTTAATAATTTCAACCTGAATTACTTTACCATTGTCGTCAACTTCGGCATTTAAATATACAATGCCTTCAATTCTTTTATTCCTGGCTTCACAGGGATATACCAAATTGGTTTCAATATATTTTTTTAAGGCTACTTTGCCGCCCGCAATTTGGGGCAAGTGTAAGAATTGTTTTTTCTGATTTTTCACAAAGTCATAATTTCATCTCATTCTTTAATTGGGCAACCCATTTTGCAACCCTGTCATTGGTTAACCTTCCCTGATTTTCCTGGTCAAGCGGCAGCCCGACAAAAATATCGCCACGTTGTGCTCTTGATGATTCGAAAATGTAACCTTGTGCAGGTATTTTGCCAACAATATTAGCGCCGCAACTTTCCAAAACTTCGACCAAAATCCCAATGGCATCACAAAAATTTTCGGGATAACCTTTTTGGTCACCTAATCCGAAAACTGCAAAAGTTTTATTTTTAAGATCCATTT
>CAMTWS010000128.1:0-6127 GCA_947085485.1 uncultured Prolixibacteraceae bacterium | reverse complement strand
TTTGCGAAAATATTTAAAACCAAATGAAAACAGCGCAATCTCACGAACTTTAAAAACCATCAAACCAGAAACTTATTCACAAAGGACAGGCAGAATTGTTAGTAACGATTGATTTTGTAAATTTGACACTGATTAGTTACTTTAATTTTACATGAAATAGAAAGACGTTCTTTTATAAATGTGAACTAAACGGTGACCCATAAAATTAACATCAACATAAATCATTGATATAAAGGTATTAAGAGGAACAAGTTCAAATCTTGTCACCCCGACAGTTGAAAATGAGAGAGTTGGATGAAAATCCGGCTCTTTTTTATAAAATCAAATATGAATAAAACTGTTATTTAAATTTACGAATCAAAATAATACTGTTTTGCATTTATCGCTTTTATTTTACTTGCCGTCTTTCTGTTTATTGGTTTTCTTAGTGTAAAACCTTTTAATTTGTCCGGACTTGAAAGTACAGCACATTAGACTAACCTATAAAAAGAACCACATGAAAAACAATAAAAAAGAAATAAAGAGCACTGTATCCGAAAAATAAATGTAACTTGCACGCAATTAATATTTTAATAAAATGAACAAAGGAACAGTAAAATTTTTCAATGAATCTAAAGGATTTGGATTCATTAAAGACACCGATTCTTCAAAAGAGTATTTTGTACATTCATCTGGTATCAAAGAAAATATCAGGGAAAATGATGCAGTAACTTTTGAATTGCAAGAAGGAAAAAAAGGATTAAATGCAGTGAATGTTAAACTAGCTTAGTTTAAAATACTATAAACATTTAAGATTTTGTCCCGCCAATGGCGGGACTTTTTTTTTATACCAACTTCAAATCCGATTTGTGAAACTCTTCGTAGGCCTGCAGCACGGTTAAATGCGATATTAAATAGGCCAGCGAACTTTCGGCTCCCTGGTTCCGGTTTACACCATAACGTTCAAAACCATCGCAACAACCCTGTGTTTCAAAATCATAGAGGCTCATACGCAAATCATTTTCACCAAGAAACCATAAAAAAGAGGTGTACAGTTTACTGAGGTATTCTTTGTCTTTGGTAAGTTGACAAGCCTGATGATACATTAAAACCATTGCCATGGCATCAATAGGCTGCTGTTGTTATTTTATCGTCGTTCAGTATTTCTGCCGAATGTAAAAGCGCCAGCGGCAATATACCATTATCGTAGGCGAGTAAAGATTCAAACCATTTCCAATCGGGAGTATTGTTTTCGTTATAATGTTTTATCAGAACGTTTGCGAGATTTCTCAATCTTTCGGTCATCGAATCGTCAGCCGGGTTGCATTTCAGGAAATAACTGATCCCAATCATTGTATTGGCAATTCCCCGGATGGAGGTTAATTTTTCGAAATTAGGGGATGCATTAAAAAACATCAGTTTCCCGGTTTGGTAGTAAGCATCGTTGGGAGCATTTCCCAATAAATATCCCAGCGCCCAAATGGTGCGTCCAAACGAATCTTCGGAACCAACTTCATCCAGAAAATTACGGCTGAAACTCAGGAAATTCCTGAAAGTCCCATCGGCATTCTGCATGTAATGAATGTAACTCAGATAAATTGGCGACAATTCAAGTGCATGTTTATCATTCACTTGCCTGAAAGCCATTAACACCGAAGGTTTTTTGAAGTATTCCGACATTTTCGAGGGCAACACATCGGATTGCACTACCTTGAAAATACCGAATAATGAACACCCAGAAAATGGCAACAACAGCTTCAACATTTCCTTCAGCAAAATTTTTATAATCTTGCTTTAATAATTCTAAATTGCTCATGCTGCAAGTATTTTTGCTATGCTTCCAGGGTTTAATTTTTTCTTTCAGCTTTATAAAATCCACGGGTTTGGTCAGAAAATCATCAGCGCCAAGTTCCATGGCGCGTTTGTAGTTTTCCGTATCGCCGTAAGCGGTTATCATCATCACAACCGGCGGGGGCGTATGTATCTTTTGTTTAATCTTTTCAAGCAGATCCAATCCACTCATACCCGGCATATTAATATCCGACAGAATTAATATCGCCTCGTGATCATATTTTTCAATGCAACATAAAGCTTCTTCGCCGGAAAATGCAAATGCAAATACCATTACATTATCCCTGATTTCTCTGCGAAAACGTTGTTCGAACAGTGTTTTAATTATTTATACTAAATGGGCAGAATTATGGTGAACGTAACGCCTTCGCCGGGTTTGTTGTCCACTTTCAGTTCGCCGCCATGTGCTTTTGTAACAATTTCGTAACTCATGCTCAATCCCAGGCCGGTTCCCTGCCCGGCCGGTTTTGTGGTAAAGAATGGTTGGAATATTTTATCGACAATATGAGGTGGGATTCCGGGGCCATTGTCACGAACAGAAATCAAGACAGCCCCCCTTCAATCGTGCGGGAGCGGGGGGGTAGTAGGTGGATTTTATAAATTTAACAACCATTTCCATACAGGGACGACTTCAATCTTTTTGCTACTTATCTCCAACATCCGTTCGGTGTCGCGTGTGATGATTAACAATTGACGACACTTCTGGAAATCGAATGGATAAACATCGACAGGGATATAGCGTCCTCCCAGCGTTGACTGAATGTCATGACTCAACATTCGGGCATTGCTCCCCGTGATAAACTCTGTGTTTGGTATCGGCCATTCGACGGGCAAATTTTTCCCATTTTATTTTATACACGAAACATAAATCATAATTTATTATTCTACCGACAGAATAAAAAAAACTTTGCATGCACTTTTAAACCGGATGTATTTTGTACTGAAAAACAAAATGGAATATGTATCAGGAATTGTCAAATGAGTTTTTAAAAACAATCAGTATATCAAAGTTACCGCTGACCGCCCTGCTGGCGCCATTTGCAATCGATGCCCCTGTCAACAGACTGGAATTGATTTATAATCATGTGAATATTTCTGTAATAAATCAATTCTCACCATTCTTAACTTTTGCAATTGTACCAGCTTTTGCAGGTGCCAACCCGATTGTAACTGGTTTTCAAACAATGCCCCGGATCTTTTTCTTTTACAAAGCGAGACATCCGCCAACTGGCGGACAGACCCGAGTAGGAAAGATTTATAAATGTGGTTAAAAACAACAAATAACTTACCTTGAAATTTAAGCAGATTTTAACTTCTCGGATATCCAAAACTTTATGATTGACTGCCGTGTAACTCCCAGTTTCATTGCTTGCTGATCCAGCAGGTTAATCATCCATTCAGGAAAATCAACGCCTGCACGTCTTGTTTTTAATCCATCCCGTTTTGCTGTTTTTAAATCTAAAAAATCCGTTATGTCCTCTTTCTGGTCAAATAGCTCATCAAATTGCTGTGTTGTAATAGATTTCCTTTTCATTTTTTCTTGATTTTCTCACTGAAATAATTCTGATTGCATTGTTTCTTAATGTAAAAATTGCCGACCATACTTCATCGTTTATCATCGCTATCAATAATTTACGAGATTCTCCAATTGTTCTGGCTTCAATTTCGATTCTTCCTGCATCCATCCAAAGCAACTGTGCTTCATCAAAATCGATTCCATGTTTTGCTTTGTTGGAAGCACTTTCATTTTGATCGAACTAAATAGCATTATCAGTTTTTAATATTACAAAATTACTCATTTTTGCAAAAAATGTACTTTAATTGCACTTTTTTTAATACATTTCTGAATGTTTCCCGCATAAATCTTTTTAACTACAACAGGAAAATCAAATCTCAACATTCATCGCTAGTGCAAATTTATCTCCCTTTGCAGGTGCCAGCCTAATGGCAACCATGATGCAATCAATGCCTTGTTCTTTTGCTTTTACTAATCAAGACATCTGCCAACCGGCGGACAAACCCGGGCCAGCTTGAGGTGGTAATTGTTGAACAGCCAGGATTTGCCCATTTTGTTGAAAGTTGAATGGCTATGCCTGTAAAAGAAAGAGAAATTACTCAATTGGTAAGTACAAAAAAAGCCAGCTCTTTGTTACAGAATTATCAAAATAAAATTAAAGGCGAAATTCTCTCAGAAAAGGATTTCTGGTGTTGCCTAATCTCGCGGTGCAATTCCTGCATACGGGATAATCAGCGCTGGAGTGGGAATTAGGGATTTCCTTTTTTGAAATACATTTTTCAGTATTACAATGAGCCAATGTTTGGGAGAACGGAAATCATTTTATCTATTTAATGCATAAGTTTCGAAAAGCAATATGTAAAATATAAAGCTACTAATATGTAAAATATAAATTCAACAATTTGTAAATTAAAATGCTATCTATTTGTAAATTAATTTTTGCATCTTTGCGATAAAATTGATTTTACCTCTTAATTACTAAATAATTATGGCATATATAAATCGAATAACAGACATAGAACTTCAGCGCAAATTACAGGCGGCAGGAGCTGTGCTGATTCGTGGTGCCAAAGCATGCGGAAAAACAGAATCTGCAAAGCAATTTGCAAAAAGTATTTTGGAAGTTGATACCGACCCGCAAGTACCCCTGCTGATGGACACCTCACCGAACCGCCTTTTGCTTGGTAACCCGCCACGCCTGATAGACGAATGGCAGGAACAGCCCAAACTCTGGAATCTTATCCGCCACGAAGTTGACAAACGTGCTTTACCTGCACAATTCATTCTTACCGGCTCAACAAATCCCGACGAAACCGCAAAGAAACACTCCGGTGCAGGGAGGTTTACTACACTCGATATGCGCACGATGAGTTGGCAGGAATTAGGACATTCGACAGGAAAAATCAGTTTGAAAGCACTTTTGGAAGGTGGCAGGGTTGATATTTACGATGACACAACTGATTTGGAATTTATCATTGAGAAAATTATAACCGGTGGTTTCCCCGGTTTGATAAATAAAAGTATTACACAGGCTACTGACATAAACCGTGCATATATTGATTTGCTTGCCGAAGCAGATATGAGCCGTGTTTCAAATGTGAAACGCGACCCTGCCAAAGTACATAATCTGCTTCGGTCGCTGGCAAGAAATACCGCCACAACCGTCGAAACTGTTTCTATAGAAACCGACATTTTTGAAAAAGAAAGTGTCACCGTTTCACGCCCAACTATCTACGATTATCTCGATGCGCTCGAACGTCTGATGATTGTTGAAAATCAGCCCGCATGGAATACACATTTACGTTCTTCTGCTCTGCTCAGAAAAGCTCCTAAACGTCATTTTACAGATGTTTCGCTTGCCATAGCCGCACTCGGCGCAAATAAAAAATCATTACTTTCCGACCTGAAATTCACTGGCTTTCTTTTTGAATCGCTTGCCACACACGAGCTTCGCGTTTATGCGCAGGCAAATGATGCAAAAGTGTATCATTACCGCGATTCTTCAAGTCTCGAAGTAGATGCAATCGTACAAAAATATTCCGGCGAATATGCTGCCTTTGAAATCAAACTCGGAACTGGGCAAATTGACGTCGCCGCTGCCAATCTAACTAAATTTGCCGCTGTGATTGATACAACAAAAACACAGGCACCTCAATCTTTGAATATTATTACAGGTACAGGAATAAGCTACACACGGGCTGACGGGATAAATGTTATTTCGCTTGCTTCGCTTGGGGTTTAATTCTTTAAGGTTAATTTGCTCAATCTCCCATTTTACCTTGTTCATCGTATCGAAAAAGAACTGTAATCGGAACTTATGGTATAATTCGGCAATGGGTTATTGCATAATAGTGGCAATAATTTTCCGGCTTTGCCCAACAGTATTTTCCTTGTGAAACCTCGGCTCCTCCTTAAAATACAACAACCTTACCGGATACCGGATTGAATTTCCATATTCGCAGAAATGTATTTCTGGTGTCGCCTGATCACGCGATGCAATCGTGCGGGAGCGGGGGGGTAGTAGGTGGATTTTATAAATTTAACAACCATTTCCATACAGGGATTACTTCAATTTTTTTGCCACTTATCTCCAACATCCGTTTGGTGTCGCGTGTGATGATTAACAATTGACGACACTTCTGGAAATTGGAAATCGTATGGATAAACATCGACAGGGATATAGCGTCCTCCCAGCGTTGACTGAATGTCATGACTCAACATTCGGGCATTGCTCCCCGTGATAAACTCTGTGTTTGGTATCGGCCATTCGACGGGCAAATT
>CAMTWS010000127.1:0-7710 GCA_947085485.1 uncultured Prolixibacteraceae bacterium | reverse complement strand
TGCTTTATTGAAAGTTTTATAACGACTTTCTCAAATGATCAGGTACGCATAGTAAGGCCAGAGCTAATACTGGGGAAAATATATGAAGGGATGCCAGAAGAGCAATTGAGCTGACAAAAAACATGTACCAAATATCTTTTATATACACCTAACGCTTTTATGCGTACTCCATATTGGGTAATGCCTTTTTTACTTCACACGCCGCCTCATGTATTTTCCCGCAAACGCATTGCTTACTCTCTATTTGATGCTCTGTAACTTCTATCAATTTTTCAGGCAAGTCAAATACTTGCCTGCGATATAAACTCTTTAGCGGTAGCTGTTCTAACTCGTTTCCACATTCACACTTCCCAGTTACTTTATGCACCACAACATAATCAGGATTGGCTACTGATTCCAATGTTTTACCTTCATGCCCAGCTTGTGCCCCTTGTTTCTTGTCACTTTTTCCCCTGCTGTTTTTTATGCCTTTCTGATAACCATCGCTGCTGGGGGGCTTATGTGCTTATGGCTATTGTTACTGCTCTTTGATAACAGCCCTTCCAATTCTTTTACCCGGTCACGTAACACTAATACATCTTCACGTAACTCTTTTGTGGTGGTTACAAGAAATTCATATTCTGATTTCCGTATGTGTATGTATTCCTCTTTTATTTTCATTGCACTACAAAGTTTTCTGTTTTGTAGCTTGATTTTACATCTTGAAAATAATTTTATCGAAAATCAATTGGTAATAACTTTTTGTATATTTACACCTGAACAGTAACAAGCTATGAATATTTCTCCGTTAGAATCTTTACCTAACATCCTCATTGTTGACGATATTATTGAAAATCTGACACTGCTTGAAGCCATATTTCGTGAAATCAATGCTAACCTGATTATGGCCATTTCGGGTGCAGAGGCATTGGAAAAAACCAATGGAATTAAACTTGCCCTGGCAATACTCGATGTTCGTATGCCCAAAATGGATGGCTTTGAACTGGCGACGAAGTTGAATGAACATAGAACCAAAGACAAAGTACCGATTGTATTTCTGACTGCCGGCATTAAAAATGAAGGGGATCTTTTCATTGGATATAATTCAGGTGCTGTTGATTACATTGAAAAACCTGTCAATCAGCATATTCTGCTCAGTAAAATCAATATATTTCTTGACCTTTTTAATCAGAAACAGGAAATTATCAGGGATGCAGCGCTACTGAAACAGACAACTGAGGAATTGGCCCTGGTAAATGTCGCCCTGAAAAAAAGTGAAGAAAAATACAAAACAATGTTGAATGCATCTCCCGATGGTATTTTCCTAACTAATCTTAAAGGAATAATTACAGATATTTCTGAAATCGGGCTTGAATTATTTGGCACCGATACCAGAGATGACATAGTGGGCAAAAATATTTTCCGATTAGTTCCATCTGAAGAAAAAAATACCATCCGGGAAATACTTAAAAAGACACTGAACGAAGGGATTACCCAAAATATTGAGTTAAAAATCAGAAAGAAAAACCACTCTATATTTTTAAGTGAAATCAGTGCTACTTTAATACAGGAGCCGGATGGGACGCCCTTTACATTCATGATCATCGTCCGCGATATTTCCCAACGCAAGAAAATGGAGACAAAGCAGATGCATGCCGACCGTATGGCCAACCTTGGAGAAATGGCCTCAGGCATTGCACATGAAATTAACCAGCCATTAAATATCATTTCTATGGTAATGGATAAAATCTTGTTTGAAATTGATAAAACAGAAACCATTGACATTGAATTTCTTAAGACTAAATCAGATAAAATATTTGAAAATATAACCCGGATGAGGAACATCATTGATCATATCAGGGACTTCTCGAGAAGTCGCGACGATTACGTATTGACAGCCTTCGATATTAATTCAAGCATCGAAAATGCCGCTTCGATGATAGTGGAACAGTTCAAACACCTTGGAATCAACCTGAATCTTCAACTCAAAAAACAAATTCCTCAAATATTGGGCAATACTTATAAATTTGAGCAGGTTATCCTTAATCTGTTGAACAATGCCAAAGATGCAGTGATCGAAAAGAAAAGCAAAAAGTTAGAATATGTTGACATGATCGTTGGAATCAGATCCTATCAGGAGAATCACTTTATAATTGTTGAAGTTTCAGATAATGGTATTGGCATCAGTAATGACGATGTCAATAATATCATGCTTCCTTTTTATACTTCAAAGGAGGAAGGAAAGGGAACCGGATTAGGGTTATCGATTTGTTACCAGATAATTAAGGAAATGAACGGAACCATAGACATAACGAGCAAGAGATATCATGGAACAAAAATGAAAATAGTTTTGGATATTCAATAGGAAAAGTAAAAATGAAAATAGAAGACAAAATTAAAATTCTGATCCTTGATGACGAAAAGCAGTTCACAGAAGAATTAAGTGGTTTTTTTGAGGATTCAGACTTTGAAGCATTTGAGGCCAATACAGCAGAGGAAGGGAAAAAAATACTAAACAGTAATAAGATCGACCTCCTGATCCTTGACGTGCGCCTGCCCGGCGCAAATGGCCTGGATATTCTGAAAGAGGTAAAAATTCAATACCCCTTCATGGAAGTCATTATCATTTCGGCACATGGCGATATGGATACGGTGATCAAAGCCATGCGGCATGGGGCATTCGATTATCTGCGCAAGCCATTCAGGTATATCGACATTCAGATCGCGATCGAGCGTACCCAAAAATACCTTCAGATGCAACGAAGGCTGAAGCAGATGGAAGAAAAAAACTCATTGATCTCAAAAACCCTTGAAGAAAAAATCGACCGGCAATTTATCGGCGTCAGCCCTCAGATTCTGGAGGTATTCGAACAAGCCATCACCGCTGCAAATTACCCCGAAGCCAATGTGCTCATTACCGGCGAAAGTGGAACCGGAAAAGAGAACATTGCCAGGATCATTCACTATTCAAGCATAAGGAAAGACCATATTTTTTGTGCCGTTAACAGCAGCGCCATTACAGAATCACTTTTGGAAAGTGAATTTTTTGGCCATAAAAAGGGATCGTTTACCGGCGCCATCACCGATAAAATGGGTTACTTTGAAGTGTGTAACGGAGGTACCCTGTTTCTTGACGAAATCGCGGATATGCCTTTAAATCTGCAGGCGAAGATTCTGCGTGCCACCGAAGAAAAGGTTATCATCAGGGTAGGTGATACAAACCAGATTCGCACCGACTTCCGGATCATTTCAGCTACAAATAATGATATTGAAAAACGGGTGGATAAGAAAAAATTCAGGCTCGATCTACTTCACAGGCTTAACACCCTTCATATACAAATTCCACCTCTGCGTGAAAGGCCCGAAGATATCAAACCCCTGGTCAACTATTTTGTTGAATCCCTTTCAGTAAAATTAAACAAACCAAGCGTCCATATCTCACCCGAAGTATTTAGGGAGCTCGGTAAATATGATTTTCCGGGAAATGTCAGGGAATTGAAAAATATGACCGAACGTGCCATCATGCTTTGCAAAGGAAATATACTCGGAATTGCTGATTTCCGGATTAAACCCCCAAAACCTGGGGTAATTGTTCAGAAAGAAGAAGATTTAGTTGATCTGAAAACTCTCGAGATTAACATGATCCGGAAAGCGCTGCAAATCTGCAAATACAACCAACAGGCCACTGCTGATGCTTTAGGAATACACCGCGATGCCCTTGGCCGTAAAATGAAAAAGTACAATATATCTGTTAATAGAAGCGAAGTGTAAAGAGCGAACAAGTTCGGTTTAATAAACGATACCATATGGATCAAAAAACAGTAGCATCTATTATCACTTTTCTTAAAGCTGAGCTTCAACAAAAGGGAGTTAAATTGCGTGGTATTGCTCTTTTGGGCCCACAACTAACGGGATCATCAAATCCTGACAGTGATATTGATTTAATTATTGTTTCCGATAATTGTTTTAAAACCTTATTACCTTATTGATTTACAGACGATTTAATAAGGTTTTAACTTTGAGAGGTAAGAACAAATTCTTACCCACACCAAACGTCATAGGGCCAAAAAAAGGCTCTTGCCGCGCCCTTTTTTTATGGTTTACATTTTTTGGGCAACGCGATTATTACGAACACAATATCCGCAGCGAACAATTCAAATTGATGCTTCAATTGTTCGCTTGATTGCTTCGCAATTCCTTCCATTACGCTACACGCATTTCCACGTATTTACGTGATTATTTTCATGAATATACCATGATCTTACCGGAATCAGTCCGGCAAAACTCCTTTGTTAAAAAATTATTAATTTTTTTTCATCTCTGGTATTCAGTCAATTAACCAGCTTAAATTATTTGTTTCGAATGTGCTGCAAATATTTTCGGCACACCCTTTGGTTATCTACTGGCACAAGAGGTAAACCGTCCCTCTAATTAAAAGCACGGTATATTATTATTAATTTTTTAAAATTTATTATCATGGCAGTAGAAAAAGCAATCGCATCATCCAGCCTCGTTGAGGTTATTGACCGTATTCTCGACAAAGGTATCGTAGTGGATGCATGGGTAAGAGTTTCATTGGTAGGTATCGAACTTCTTGCAATTGAAGCAAGGATCGTTGTTGCCTCTGTTGAAACTTACCTGAAGTATGCAGAAGCAATCGGATTAACTGCAAAAGCCGCATAAGGCATTTTGCAGTTGAGCAGTTATTCTTGCTAAACATCCTTTCGTCCCGAGTGCTCGGGACAAAAAGCATGGGTTACCAGGAATTATTCTTTTATCTCTAACTAAAATCAAAACAATGATTACCCAGCCTGAATTAAACATAGACGGATTTTTCGACAACATTATCAGTTGCTACGAAACCAGGATTCAAAAAATTCAAACTGCTTTCCAATCCTCAGAAAACATTACAGAATCAAGTCACTTCCTTTTCGACAATGTCCAAAGTTCGTTAAATGACCTCAGAAAGGAAAGGGACGTTTTAAATTCAAAGCTTTGCGAAACACTGGCGAAAAATGGTTCACTCCGGAAAAAAGATTATAACACCATGATGTCGGGCATCCTTTGCGCATTAGACGAAAAAGAAAAAGAAGCCGAAAGCCAGTTTTTGGTTTTTATTGAAGCACAGAAAGAGACTGCCCAATCGCTTAAAAATAGCCTGTTGGGCATCAAAGATATTGGCTCACAAGACGCCAGCGAAAAAATTGCCATTATAAAAGAGCAACTTTCTCAGATTTCAAAACTGCAGGAAATGAGAAAGGAAACGGTAATGAAGACATTCATGGATTTTCAGCAAATGCATAACAGAATGATGGAATGCCTTAAAAACTTGCTTGAAAAAGGCGACCACATTCTGATTCAGGATATCAAAAAAGTTAGAGATCAAATAATTAAAGAAATCAACCCCCTATTTCAAATGTCAAAAGAGGTAAATTAACATATAAAATCAAATAATCATTAAACAGATAGGAGATAACAAAATGAGACTAGCATCAGAAATGAAAAATTTGGGTGAAGAGATGGTTGCTTCATTCAAACAACGCATCAGGGAAAATGAAGAGCTCGTAATTGAAGTTCAAAAAACCCTTGACGGATTCAGGAAGGACCATCAGGAGATGGCAGCAGCCTTACGATCAGGCCTCGACACGGGCGAAAAAACCAGGATGAAAGAATTTGATATCCTTATGAAAAGCATAAACAATAGCAAAGTAGAAAGGCTTAAGGAATTTAATATCCTTATGAAAAGCATAAAGGAGGAAATTTCGGAGATTTTCAAATACACCAATGATTTGATTGCAAAGTTTGATAAGGAACATATGGAAATGTCGGCTGAGCTGAGAAAAAATCTTTCTGCGTTTGATAAGGAACATATGGAAATGTCGGCTGAGCTGAGAAAAAATCTTTCTGCTGGTGAAGTAGAAAGGCTTGAGGAATTTAATGTAATGATGAAAGGGATCCAAAACGACAAAGTAGAAAGGCTTAAGGAATTTGTTGCCCTTATGAAAAACATAAACGAGGAAATTTTGAGGATTTTCAAATACACCCATGATTTGCTTCCAAAGTTTGATAAGGAACATATGGAAATGTCGGTTGAGCTTAGAAAAAATCTTGCTAACGGCGAAGTAGAAAGGCTTAAGGAATACAATGAAGTAATGAAAAACATCAAAAAAACCGTTGCCGGGTTGCTTAGTGATTTTGCACAAGACAGAGGAGAGCTATCTGCCGCATGGAAAAAGATAACGGACATACTTGCCCAATTACGGAAAACAGCCGTTGCGCCACCTATGCAGTCAGGTAAGAAAGAAGTGAAAAAGGTTGCCCCGGTTGAAGCAAAAGTTGAAGCCCCGGTTGACGTTGAGCTAAAAGTGGAGCCCAAACCAGAAGTTCCGATGACATTGGAAGGAAAGGTACTGGATTATATCAACAAGCATCCCAATGGAGTGAAAATCTCGGAGATGGAAGTACCGCTGGGCGAAACACGGATGAAGCTTGGGTTCACCGCTAAAGCTTTATTGGATGAAAGGAAAGTGCAAAAAGTTGAAAATGTTTACTTCCCATTGAAATAACATCCAGGTACTGAGCGAAGCCGAAGTGTTTGACTCGATTCTTTTAAATTCATAATACTATTTGGGCCATGTCAAAAATAATCAAATGTGCATTTTGCAGTGGAACGGGAAAGGACCCCTTCGATTTACTTTCCTCAATGTCGGGTTGCCAGGTTTGTAACGGCAGAGGGCAGGTTGAAGTTGAGGAGCCGGCAGTAGCCTGTGTTTTTTGTTCGGGCACAGGAAAAAATCCGCTGGGAGCCAGGGTTCCGTGCATCGTATGCCATGGAAAAGGAAGCAATTACTGCAAGAGCGATACAATTTGTTACGAATGCAAGGGAACAGGGAAAAGCAGCGATAGATTGCCATGTACCCGTTGCAAGGGCACGGGATTCATAATTCATATTCGACATAGGTCATGAATAAAATAATCAAATGTGCATATTGTAAAGGAACGGGGAAGGATTACTATTTTCCCTCTTCGATATCGGGCTGTCCGGCTTGCCGAAAAACAGGACAGGTTGAAGTGGAGGAACCGGCAGTAGTTTGTGCTTATTGTTCGGGCACTGGTAAAAATCCGCTGGGGGCCAGAGTGCCGTGCCCGGTATGCCGGGGGAAAGGAAGTAATACCTGGGAGAGCGATACAGTTTGTACCCAGTGCAAGGGAACAGGAAAATCGAGCGATGGCTACCCCTGTACACGTTGCAAGGGCAAAACGAAAAGCAATAAGGGTTTCGGCGGTTCTTCCGGTTATGGTTATACTCTAGGGTATTAGATATTTCTTTTATTGTAAATAAAAAAAAGAGTAAAGCTATGATAGACAATGCCGTAAACAATATGAGGAAGGGTTTGCTGAAAAGACAGGAAGCAATGGCGAAGCATCACGCCCGCAAGGAAGAATTCGCGAATAAAAGGGAAAGGATAATACAGTATATTGAAGAGGCGAGGAACATCTGGATAAAGACTATGGAACAATTGCCCAAAACTGAATTTCAGGAATTTTAAAAATAATATTTAATAAAATAATAAAGGAGAAAATTATGCAAAATCAAATAATGAACAATGAAACGAATACCGTGCTTGAACCCAAGCCAATGGCCAATTTCGTTGAAACAGAGTATATTAAAGATATTACAAGTCGAAGCCACAACTATATAAAAGCCGGATTCCCGGTGCATTTCAGGGG
>CAMTWS010000126.1:0-11754 GCA_947085485.1 uncultured Prolixibacteraceae bacterium | reverse complement strand
CTACGCATAACAGGTCCTTTGCGTCAGGCGGGCATTTTGCTACATAGAAATTAATTGGTAATTTTAGTATCTCAATAAATAGAAATCACGCTTCGTGTCCCGCCCGAACGCAAAGCCCAAAAACGTTAACGGAAACCTTTGGGCGACAGTGCAACTTTAAATATTTGAGTAATGAATAACCATTTTTTTACAACACATAAACAACTAATGACAACAGCAGACATTCAAGCAACAGGAAACTTGTTACAATTTTATCATTCGGATTTGACTTACATCCGAAACTTTCAGCGTTACAAGCAAGGACAAATTTCTGCTGACGATTTTGTTAAGAAAAGTGCTGGGACATTTTATCAGTTTCTAATTGAGTATAGAGTAACAAGAAATTTTCAAGCTGGTAAATCGGCTTCTATACTTCAGTTGACAACAGAGTGGATTAACGGTTCAACTCCAAACGATGTTGACGGATTTGCAAATCTGCTTAATAAAAAGAAACTCACTCACGACATGACAATGACTTCATTAGGTTCAAAGATTTTGTTCCTAAACAACCCTTGGACAATTCTACCCATGGACAACTTAGCAAGAAAAGCACTTGGACAAAAAAACAATTTATATTCGACCTACTTGACTAACTTAGATATTTTCAAAAAAAGTAACAACCACACAATTAAAAATAATTTAGAAATAATAGATCCGTTCCTGATGACCATTGAAAGCGAATTCAAGAAAGAAATTCGGGACATCAAAACCATAAGACAAAATCGGTTCGTTGACAAACTTCTTTGGACATTGGGACAGGTGAAACAGAAAAAATAAATTTGAGTACTAAACTCTTAACCAAATGACAATGACTGTAAATTACTTCTATAACCTTCTCGGTAAACAGTCTGACCGTCTTCGGACGGACATTAGGGCAACTGCTAACAAGGGGTTTGCGATATGAAACGAATTGTATTAATATCTTGTGTCTCCAGAAAAGGAAATAAAAAAGTTAAGGCAAAAGACTTGTATAAAGGACCACTTTTTACAAATAGTTTGGCTTACGGTAAATCTTTAAACCCAGACAAAATATTTGTTCTTTCAGCTTTTTATCACTTACTCGACCTTGACAAAGAAATCGAACCTTATGATGTTACTTTAAGCTATGTGTCAGCAGACAAGAAAGCTAAAAAGCCAAATCTAAAAGTTCTTACAAAAGCAGAGGCAAAAGTTTGGGGTCAAATAGTTCTCGAACAGTTAAGTGCAGTTGCAGACCTCAAAAATGATAAATTTATCATATTGGCAGGACAGTCTTATCTCGAACCAATTAGAAATGGACTAACAAACATTGAAGAACCATTGAAAGGACTAAAACAAGGGGAAAGAGTTAAATTTTTAGCAAGCAAGCTATGATAACATCGCTGACTTTCAAACTTCATCTATTATTCAACGAACAGAAACGGTTCGCGTTTCCGTTCAAGCATCGGGAAAATGAAATTCCTAATAATGGTATTTATATAGTTTTTGAGAATGGAGAAAAGTTTGGTGATTTAGACAGAATTGTCAGAATTGGAACTCACACAGGCGACAAACAACTGCGTTCCAGACTGAACCAACATTTTGTAATGGAAAACAAAAATAGAAGCATTTTCAGAAAAAATATTGGCCGTTGCTTTTTGAACAAAGAAAATAGCTCTTATTTGCCTTTGTGGGAACTTGACACAACATCAAGGGCGGAGAAAGAGAAGAATATAAAACTACTTGACCGTGACTTTGAAAAGCAAATCGAAAAAAGTATTAGTGATTATATACAAACCAATTTATCATTTTGTGTCTTCCAAGTTGACACGAAAGAACAAAGACTCTTTTGGGAAAGCAAAATTATCTCGACACTTGCAAAATCAAATGAACTGAAACCATCAGAAATTTGGTTAGGCAATCACTCAACGAAAGACAAAATTAAAGCAATCGGACTTTGGCAAGTAAACGAATTGTTTAAGGAACCTTTGACAGAACAAGAATTTAACAATTTAAAACAAATAATATTGTCAATACAAAATTAACCCGTACTAATCGCAAAAGACAAATTGACTTCAAAAGCAAAGAAAAATTCTATATCTGAAGAAGACTGAAAAAATTTTGGGACAATTATTAAGAACCAACAATAAAACTATGAAAATTCAAGATTATATTAACGACAGAAACAAGTATAAAGTAGATTATACATATCAAAGACCTGACAACGCCTGGACAAAGGAAGATAAACAGTGTTTAATTGATACAATTTTAAAAGGTGAACCTATTCCGATATTTTTTACAAATTATAAAAAGGATGAAAACATTTTTTATATAGTGGATGGTCAACAGCGGTTAAGCTGTATTTCTCTTTTTTATGAAAACAAACTCAAGCTAAATGAAAAATTCTCAGGCAAACAAAATGAGGGAAAAACTTTTAATGGTGAAAATCCACTAAATGATGTTGACAAAAAAAGGTTCCTAAACTACGATTTGAAATTCCATTTAATGGAAAACTATGATGATACTAGAGTAAGATTAATATTTTCACGATTACAAAGAGGCAAACCACTTTCTTTAGGTGAACGACTAAATGCAGAACCAGGTACAATCGTAGAATGTATGAGGGAATTGGCAAATCACCCTTTCATGTCTAAATCTATTGGTGTTGCTAAAAACCGTTATGGCGTTTATCCTGATGCAGCAAGAATACTTTTTTACGAAAAATTTGGTGCAAAACAGTGTGGTTCTGAAGTGTTGTATGCTTTTTTTGACAGATTTTCAGATCTTACTAAAATTTCAATAGAGTTTAAAAACGCCATATCCATTTTAAATTATTTGGAAAAATGTTTTCCATCAACTCCGGGCGATTACAAACATTTAGAAAAACATGCCTGGGTTTTGGCAGTTTATACAATGGTAAGAGACCTAAGAATCAGATATTCATTAACGAATCAAGAGGAAAGAATTAGTAACTTCATCCAAGATTTTCACGGTAAAGTTTACTCCCAACTTTTTAGAGGTTCAAATGCCACTTATCAGGAATTCTACGACAACGTTAGAGGTGGCTGGTCAGAAAAAATCATTGCATTGCGAAGAGACATATTAATCAGGGAATTTATTGCCAATAATCCGATTTCTGAATTAGATAATAAAAGACAAATTGCGAATGAAGATAAAATAGCCGTTTTCGCAAATAGAAAAACATGTGAGATTTGCGGATGCAATTTTAAAGATTATAAAGAAGCTGAATATCATCACAAAGACAGGTTTACAGATGGTGGTAAAAGTATAATTGAAAACATAATGATACTTTGTACAAAGTGCCATGTCAAAATACATAGTGAAACTCAATTAGAAAAAACAAGCGAAGACGAAATAACTGAACAATTGATAACACCAAAAAATAAGGTATTTATAATTGAGAAAATAGAAAGAAAACCTCGTGTTGCCAAAACTGTTGACCAACTCTTACAAAATACATCTAATGAATTAAGAGATTTATTTTATCGCCTTGATTATGAAATAAAAAATATTAGTCCCGAAGTGAAAAGATATACCAATCATGCAGAAATACTATATAGAACATCATTTAATTTTGCTTGTTTGGTTGCACAGAATAAAAATAATTGTCTAAAACTATATCTTCGGACACGGAATGACAATATAATTGATGAAAAGAATCTTACTATACAGGTTCCTAAAACGCATGGTTACGGAAACATTACAAGACTACTTTTTTTATCTCCAAAAGATGAACTGAATAGAAAGTTTTCAATTGATGATATTATGGATTTAATAAAACAATCTTATGACTCAACTCAATAAAAATCAAATGTGCATGAATAATATGCAATTGCTATCCAGAAGATATTAACCCCGCTCCCACTCAATTATATTGCGTAGTTCGATAAAAGTTAATTCTTAATTTCATCAATTCAAGGTTTTACAATACTTCTAAATTGTGCCACACGATGTTCGTCAATTGACGGATGCGGCAACTGGGGACACGGACTTTCCAAAGTCCGTGATTTTTCGAGTTCAATCAGATTTTAAAAACTTTGACTTGGGAAAGTCAAAGTCCCACTGAGCAAACAAAAACCCCGGATTCGAAAACCCGGGGCTATTATTATTTAGCTACTTTGTAGTTACTTCCAACTTTGATTTACAATTTCTGTTTTGCCAAATCAACAGGTTTTTCACCCGCTGTAATTGCTTTCATTCTGAATGAGTATTTGTATTCTTTATCTGTTAAACGGTATTGGTCGTGGGTACGTGCGCCCCAACTGTCGTCGCCGCCAACACCCATTTGCTTGTAGTCGATATTTACCGAGGTCAAATCGCGTGGTTTCACGTCGTTGATGTGCCTGTTCACAACCACATCGCCTTCGCGTTGCCGGCCATCGGTGCGTTCCATCGACTCAAAATCGACAAGCAGGTTATGGTGTGCACTTACTTCAAGCAGCGGTGTTCCGTCGAAAAACAGTCCGTTTCCGGCCGCATCGGTAATGGTCATCCAGCGCACATCGGTTTTGTTGCCGTTTTCCTGCGGGCGGACATACGGCCAGTACTGGCTGGCAACACTACCATTGTACAATCCTACAAAAGCGCTGGTTTTGCGGTCCCAGTAACTTTCGTGCGGCCCGCGGCCAAGCCAGCTCATCTGGTCATAACTGCGGGGCATTTCAAGGTTCATTCCCATCCGCACAATTTCGGGCAGGTTTTTTTTTGTCATTTTAAAATGGTTGTCAACCACCACATCGCCCGAACCATAAATGGTGTAAGTCGAATTGTAGTTGGCAATTACCTGGTTGCTGTCGTTTATCAAATCGAATTTAAAAGCAATTTCGGCTGAGTTTTTTGTTTTTTGTGCAACGGTTACAGAAGCAACTTTCCGGGTTTCGCCGGCAGTTCGCCACACACGGCTGCGTTTGTGCAGGTCGTTTCCAAAATCGTTGTCTATTGGCGCCCTCCAGAAATTGGGGACCGGCCCGCTTTTCAGCAATTCACTTTCTCCTTTTTTAAAGCTGTTCATTATACCGGCTTTTTTATCAAAAGCAATTACAAATCCCTCACCGGTAACAGTTACTGCGTTTTCATTTTTCTGAAGGCTTACTGCGGCAAATTCAGTTGTATTTACTTTTTGAGCAGGCATAAAAGCCGGTAAGGCAAATTGTTCGGCAGCTAATTCGGTTCCTGCTTCGAGCAAACTCCAGTTATTTTTCAGTTTTGCTTTGATGGTTAGGAAATATTCAACCCCGGCTTCCGGTTTCAAATTAACAGGAATACCAACATTTACTGATTGCTCAGGTTCAAGATTGATATCATCCAGTTTTCCGCTGTCAATCAGTTTTCCATCGCCAATTATTTCCCATTCAAAATCAAATGCTGAAAGATTCAGGAATGCATATTTATTTTTTATCGAAATGGTTCCTCTTCTAAGATCGGCTGGTTTAAAACCAATGTACTGGTACACTTTTTTTACTTCCAAAAGATGTGGTTTTACATCGCGGTTTGGGCTAACCAGGCCGTTACAACAGAAGTTTCCATCAGAAGGTACTGTGTCGGGGCCAAAATCGCCGCCATATTTCCAGTATTCAACGCCACTTTCATCGGTTGCCAGCAAACCCTGGTCAACCCAGTCCCAAATAAAACCGCCCTGCAATGCGGGGTATTTTTCAATTACATCCCAGTAATCCTGCAGGTTTCCAACGCTGTTGCCCATGGCATGTGCATATTCGCACTGAATGAGCGGCCGTACAGGTTTTGATTGTACATATTTCTCCATTCCTTCAATTCTCATGTACATCGGGCAGAAAATATCCGTATTTGTATCGAGGTGGGCGCCTTCGTACTGCACCGGGCGGGATTGGTCAACTGATTTCAGGTAATCGTAGGTGGCATGAAAATTCACACCGTTTCCGGCTTCATTTCCCAGCGACCAGATAATGATGGAAGGTTGGTTTTTGTCGCGTTCGAACATATTGCGGGTGCGGTACAAATGTGCTTCCATCCACTCATCGTTTTTGGCCAGCGATTCGGCGCCATAACCCATTCCGTGAGATTCAACATTGGCTTCGTCAATCAGGTACAAGCCATATTTGTTGCATAGTTCGTACCACAATTCGGGTTGCGGATAATGCGATGTGCGAACAGCATTCAGGTTGTGCTCTTTCATTATTTTAATGTCGAGCAGCATGGTTTCCTTATCCAGGTAATGTCCTTTGGTTTCGTGATGTTCGTGAATATTGGCGCCTTTCAGGTAAACATATTTTCCGTTGATTAAAAGGTTTCCATTTTTAATTTCAGAAGTGCGGAAACCGACATCCTGTTTAATTATCTCAACCACCTGTGCGCCATTTTTAACAGTAATAATGAGCTCATAAAGGTTTGGAATTTCAGCCGACCATTGTTTTACATTCGGAATGTTTGTTTCGAAAACCACACTTGTTTTTCCGGCAGTTAAAGCTTTTGAAAATGTTTCAACAGCGTTCCCGTTGTCGTTAATAACAGCTTCAACAACAGTAGAAGCGGCATCTTCGCCCATATTTAAAACTTCAATATTTAAAGAGAAAACACCATTTGTATAAGTTTCGTCCAAACCCGAAATTACCCTGAAATTCTGGATTTGCTGCTCAGCGCGGGCCAGCAGATAAACATCGCGGGTAATTCCGCTCATTCGCCAGAAATCCTGGCCTTCGAGGTACGATCCGTCGCACCAGCGGAAAATTTCAACTGCGAGCGAGTTTTCTCCCGGTTTCATAAATTGGGTGATATTGAATTCTGCCGGGGTCTTGCTGTCTTCGCTGTAACCTACAAATTGTTCGTTTACCCAAACATTCAGCATCGAACTTGCCGCGCCGAAATGAAGGATGATTTCTTTCCCTTTCCAGTTTTCGGGAATTGTGAAAGTGCGTTTGTATGAACCCACCGGATTGTAATGTGCCTGAATTATTGGCGGAGTTTTGGCATGCGGATATTTTATATTTACATAAATCGGTTAGTCGTATCCTTCGAGTTCCCAGTTGGCGGGCACTTTTATTTCTTTCCAGGCACGGGTATCGAAATCGTCTTTGAAAAACCAGTACGGCCTTTCAGAAGGATTTTGTGCAAGGTTAAATTTCCACATCCCGTTTAACGACTGTAACAGCGACGATTGCCATTTTTCTTCAGTACGGGCCTGTTCCAAACTGGCAAACGGGATAAAATGGGCCCGGGGAGGAAGTTTGTTGATTTGATTTACTGCCGGGGTTTCCCACGGGGCCTGACTCTCTTCAACAAACGGGACTTTTGAGTAGTCTTTGTATTTACTGCAAGAAACAAATGCAACAAAAAGCAGCATTATTAATGGTAAAATTTGAAATTTACGGTTCATAATTTAAAGTTTTATTGTTTTGGTAAATTGATGTTTCTAAAATGACGATAAAATTACATTTTATTCATATACAAAATGTTTCCAAAAATGACTTCCAAACATAATTGACAACGAAGTGTTGTCTATACGAATTCAAGATGAATGCTTTCAATTTGATTTCTGGATTCTTGTCTAAGTTCAAACGCTTTCTTCATTTTTTTGCTTATTTCATCTACCGATTTTTCATTTGGAAGATGAATAATAATATTTGACAAGTCATTATCTGAAACATTTGGAATTGCTGCTCCTGTACGATACATAAACATTTGTTTTAAAAACACTTCGGATTTTAGAAAGTAGAGCAAATAATAACTGTCAATTTTGAAATTTCTTAAAACCCTAAAACCATTGGTGCAAATGTTTCCTTCAAAATCTTTTGTAACCAAAGCAGTTGCATGTTTTCTTGTACCAATAGAATTTCCCGCAATGGCAGTAATAATATCACCCTCATTTAATTCATAACTTGCCCTGCTTGGCAATTCATGAACCTGATATGTTGTTGAATTTATTATTTCATAAGAATGGGTATTTATGTCTGAGAGTTCAACATACTCAACTGTTGAGTTTTGGTTTTTGAGTTTTTTGCTTTTTATTTTTACAATATCACAAATATCCCCCAAGCGAACAGTATTAACATTGACTAAATTTGAAAACATTTTTCTGTTTTCAGGCGAATAAAAATCAAAGTCAAACCTGCCGTTTAATTCATTGTAATTAATTGAAAACGCATTATCACTTTCAATATCCTTTCCCTTTTGATATTTTTTGTATGCTTCTACAATTTGGCTAAAATCTTCTTCTAATAACGGTTTACCTGTTGAATCTTTTATTGTTTGACCATACTTGTCTTTTTGGTATAATGGTGTGCCGTTTTTATTGCCTTGATAGCCCAATTTTGTCACTCTACCAAAAAAAATCGGATATTGTTTATTTGTATTCGGAGTGTCTTTTTCTAAAAATAAAAGTGATGTTTTTACACCTGTACCAAATGGAATAAAAGTTTCTTGTGGCAGATTAACAATAGCTAATACCTTTGTTTTTAATTTAATATAGTAACGCAAATATTCTAAAGACGGATTTTCAAAATTGCCATTTGGTAATACAATCGCCATTCTACCGCCTTCTTTTAAAAGCTGAATACATCTTTCGATAAATAATATTTCAGCATTTTGATTTGGATATACGACTTTTGTTTTATGATATTCTTTATCATAATTAGACCATTTATGGCCTAAGTCAAATTTTGAAAGAGTTGAAGTATTTGTGATTTTAGCACCAAACGGTGGATTGGTAAGTACAATATCAAAACCATCTTTTTGTGAAACGGAAAGTTTCATGCTGTCCAAATCTTCCAGTGAATTTGTACATATAACATTTGTTTTTCCATTGGATTCCAAGAGTAATTTCATTTTAGCAATTCTTGCAATACTTTTATTAATATCTAAACCAAAAAGATGGTTTGAAACAGATTTTGAAGTATTAAGATCCAAATTGTTTCTTTGAAGATATTTTAAAGCTGACATCAAAAAACCACCACTGCCGCAGGCGGGGTCAATTATTGTTTCATCAGGTTTGGGCTGCATCATTTCCACACAAAAATCAATTACCGGTTCAGGTGTAAAAAACTGCCCCCTGCCATCTTTTTCGTGATGTGAGAGGAATTTTTGAAATGCTAATCCTTTAGCATCTTGCGCTGAATTTAATAAGGAGATACTTTGCAGTTTATTTACTGTAAACCCTAATGCAATTGGGGTCAGCTTAATTCTGTCGTCATTGTCAAAAATATCAATGTATGCTTGTTTGGTCAGTTCAAACAAATTTGAAATTCTTTCACTTAATGATTGATTTGTTTTCCCTGATTTAAGAATATTCCATTCTTCAGAGGAAACAGTAAACTGATTACTATTCTCATTTTCATCAAATATTTTGATGAATAATATCTTTACAAATTCTTCTAAAGTCTGTTGTGGGGACAAACCATCATTTGCATATATATAGTCATGAATTTCTTCAAATCTTTTTAGAAGGTTATCTTCTTTTGATAGCTGGATGTCAAATAATGAATTCATAGCTTTACACATTTGTGGCAAATGTAACACACATTTGCGTGAATATGGCAAAAATTATTCAACAATTACATTTCTGTTATCAATCTGCATTTCGTTTTCATCAATAGAATCATCAACAGAAAGGGTTTCACATACGTCATTGAAATTGTCATACCATTCATCTGTTAAATCTAATTTTAGATTTCCATCGGGTTGAGTAAATACAAACCCCATAATATAGTTTTGCTGTAAATGATTAGCATCTTTACCCGAAGAATCTAATTGCTTAGGATTGGCAAAAAGAAATTTATGTTCGTTATAACGTAAAACAATATTAATTGAGATAATATTGAATTCGTCTTTTCTCGGAGTTGCTTGAGTCCGTTCACTTGCACCAGAAGTTCCAGAAACAAAGTGAGTATCTAATACCATGACTTTTGACATTACATATTTGAGTCTATCTTTAATCATTAAGTCAATTTCTTCTCTTGAATACCCCGCCAATGCTTGCATCGCAACCATCTTTGCAGTTTCCTTTTTCGGTGGGTTATTCAAATAATCGTGTATTTCTTCAAATGTGTAAAGAGTCGTTGCATTTACAAGTTCTGGTAAGTTTGTCGCAATCCATTCATTTATTTGCGGTTCTATTTCTTGAGTTATGTCAAGCCAATGTAAAATTTCATTGTAATCAAATAACATCTTTTTTAATCTTGGAAGATTGTACAATTTGTTCCAATCTTCTGTATTTGATTTTACCCCTTTTGATTCCAATACAAACCAAGCGTCTGTTCCGTTTTTTCTGAAATAAAAATCGCCATGATGATTGGCGTGTTTTTTACCTTCCCATTTTTCTTTAATTCTTTTAACTTCATAATCTAAGCCTTCCAAATGTTGCTTTAAAAGTAATTCAGTAATTGAACCGTTTACATACCCTTGAGCATTTGGGCTCATTCGGAGCGCTTCTAAAAAAATGTCTAATGTTGTTTTGAAGGTCTTTGTTACAAACGCTTCAAGTTTTTGAAATATATTCATTTGTTTTTAGTTATTATTTGCAAAGCTATTTCTTCTACTTTCCCTTTAATCATTTCCATAATATTGCACAGTATGTGGAATGGATGTATTGAGAAATAATCTATTTTACCCAAAAAGTGAAGCAACTCTTTTTTGAATTTCTTCAGCATCCGGATTTATATCAAAAACAATTCGTGGTTTTAAGCGGCAAAGTTCTTTTTCGGCCTTGAATTTATCTTCGCCGCCGCCGGTAATGTTTAGCATAACCAGGTCATCTTTTTTAACTGCTCCTTTATTGGCAGCTTCAATTAAAGTTGCTGTTGCCACTGCTGCCGCCGGATGGATATCAATTCCTTCCGTTTTCAGAAACAATTTAGCCGCTTCGGAAGCCTGTTTATTTGTTGCCAGCAACACATCGCCGCCAGCATCTTTCATGGCATCGAAAAGCCCACCAAAAATGGGGTATGGGGGTTTGCGGTTCGAAAGTACTTTCGCATCAATCTCTTCAACTTGCCTACGGGCCAGTTCATCGTCGAGCGGTAGCATTGACCGTGAATTTGCTTTCCAGGCGTCGTGAATTGGAACAAACGGAATATTTTGCGAAACCATCAGTTTCATTTTTGTATTTCCAAACCGCCCATCTTCGAGCAACCGCAAATTGGCTTCCCATGCGGCAATGGCCCCGGTTCCGCTGCCAATTGCCTGAAAATAATATTCAGGAATTTGCCCAATGGTGGTTGTTGCCGAAAGCATTGTAGTTCCCATTCCATCGCGGCGGGCTACATTTTTAGCGCCCCCTTCGGCAATAAATCCTTCCATTCCGGCAACAATATTCGATAAATGGATGGCATCGAAATAGTCGCTGCCGGTTTTACTGCAAATTAACTTTACACAGTCATTCAGCGGGGCATCGAACCAAAGGGCGTTAATGTTGTCTTCGGGAACACAAATCAGCAGCGGGATGTGGTTATCGGAACAAACCTGTGCGAAAGCCCGTGCGGTATTTCCGGCCGATGCAACCACAAGTACTTTATTCATTTCAGGGGTCATCCGGCCACAAACCGAGTATGCTTCGGTTTCTTTAAACGAGCAGGTTTTCATGTTTGCGCCTTTTTCGGGCCAGTAACCGCTGAAGGTTATCCAAAGGTTCGACAACCCCAATTCCCTGGCCAGACCATTGCTTTTAAAAGTTACCGGCGCCGATGAACCTTTTAACATTCTTCCAACGGGCAACCAGTCGGCAAATTTGTAAAGCCCCAACGAAGAATCGCCAACTGTAAGTTGCTT
>CAMTWS010000125.1:0-22871 GCA_947085485.1 uncultured Prolixibacteraceae bacterium | reverse complement strand
TGCACAGGTTATCTTACCGCTTTCGCTGCACGATTCATATACTTACAAAGTGCCCGAAATACTGCAACCCGATATTAAACCGGGGCAGCGGGTAATTGTGCAATTCGGGCAAAAAAAGCTTTATGCCGCGCTTGTGTTCTCAATTTCAAACACAAAACCTGAAAATATTGAAGTAAAAGAAATTCAGCAGGTTTTAGATGAAGAACCGGTTGTGCTTACCAAAAACTTTGAGCTTTGGGAGTGGATTGCAAAATATTACTGTTGCACGCTTGGCGATGTTTTCCGGGCAGCTTTGCCTACCGGATTAAAATTGGAAAGTAAATCGAAAATTTATTCCACAGGTATTGAGTTTGAAAACAATCTTTCTGAAAAAGAGGAGCTTATTATCAACCAGGTTGAACAGGAAATTACTTTGTTGGATGAATTGCAAAAGCGGCTCGGTTCAAAATTTTCATACCCAGCCTTAAAATCGCTGCTGGCAAAGAATCTTATTTTTATTGAAGAAAAAGTTGAAGAGAGGTACAAACCTAAAACCGAGCCGCTGGTCAGGTTTCATCCTTCAATAAAAACCGAAATCATTCTCGAAACTAAAATAAACGAACTTAAAAAGGCAAAAAAACAGGCAGCACTTCTTTTTCATTTTTGTCATAAAACCAATGCTTTCGACAATAATTTAAGTTCGTCAATTTCAAAAAAGGAACTTTTTGAGGGAACGAATTTCAATTCAACTCTTTTAAGAGAGTTGTGTAAGAAAGAGATTTTGATACAATTTGAAAAACAGGTTTCGCGAATTGAACTGGAAGAAACAACCCAGGTGGATATTAACCTGCTCAACAAATACCAGGAAGAAGCATTGACACAAATCAAAACCGCTTTCGAAACCAGGCAGGTAGCGCTTATTCATGGAATTACGGCGAGCGGCAAAACCGAAATTTATATTCATTTAATTGATGAAATTATTAAATCGGGGCGGCAGGCGCTTTATCTCGTCCCCGAAATTGCATTGACTACTCAAATTATCAGGCGGTTAAAAAATGTTTTTGGCGAAAAGGTGGGCATTTACCACTCGAAACTGAATAGCCAGGAGCGGGTTGAAATATGGGAGAAAGTCCTCCGGTTTAAAGAAGAACCCACAAAAGGTTACCAAGTGGTTTTGGGGGCGCGATCGGCTGTATTTTTGCCTTTTTCAAATCTTGGCCTGGTGATAGTTGACGAGGAACACGAAAACTCATTTAAACAGTTCGACCCCGCGCCAAGGTACAATGCCCGCGACATGGCTGTTGTGTTGGGTAATCAGAACAATGCAAAGGTTTTGCTGGGATCGGCCACCCCTTCGTTCGAAAGTTATTACAATGTACTTAACCAAAAATATGCATTGGTCAACCTTTTAAAAAGGCACGCCGAAATTGAATTGCCCGAGATTGTGGTGGCCGATGTAAAACGGGCTTACAAACGAAAACAGATGCGATCGGTACTGACGCCCGAATTGTACCAGCAAATTGAAACAGCATTGGGGAAAGACGAACAAATTATTCTTTTCCAAAACAGGCGCGGTTATTCGCCGTTTGTGGAGTGTTTTAGTTGTGGATGGATCCCGAAATGCCGGAATTGCGATGTCAGCCTTACCTATCACAAATATAAAAACAGGCTCAGTTGCCATTACTGTGGTTTTAGCCAGGCGCTGCACAATTCGTGCGACAGTTGCGGCTCGCCCGAAGTAAAAACGCGCGGTTTTGGCACCGAAAAAATTGAGGACGAAATTAAACCGCTGTTTAAAAATGCGCGGATTGCGCGAATGGATTTAGACACCACTCAAAACAAACATGCTTTCGAAAAAATAATTCACAATCTCGAAAACAGAAAAACCGATATTTTGGTTGGCACGCAAATGGTTACCAAGGGGTTGGATTTTGAACATGTTAGCGTGGTAGGAATTTTAAACGCCGATAATCTCATCAATTTCCCCGATTTCAGGGCACACGAGCGGGCGTACCAGTTAATTTCGCAGGTAAGTGGCCGCGCCGGCAGAAAACACAATCGCGGAAAGGTGATTATCCAAACTTCGCAACCCGAACACCCTTTAATAGAACTCATACAAAATCAGAAATACAACGAATTTCTTGAAAATCAGCTAAAAGAACGAAACCTGTTTAAGTATCCGCCATTTTACCGGTTAATAAAAATTGCAGTAAAACATAAAAATATAGCTACCGTTGAGCGCGCTTCAGAAATGCTGGCGCTGGAACTCAGAAAAAACAGTCCGCTGGTTGTTTTGGGGCCCGAGTTCCCGCTCATAAGCCGGATTCAACTTTTGTATCAAAAGGAAATATGGCTTAAAATCAACCGGAAACACAACACCGATCATTTAAAAACAATTGTAATGCAAGCCATTCAAACCACTAAACAATTCCCGCTTAACAGCAGTTGTATTATTAATATTGATGTTGATCCGGTTTAAATTGACATGTTTTTTTTAGTTTTGTGCCACTTAAGCGAAACAGGTGGAGATTACAGAAATTAACAAGATATTCGATCGGTTCAAACAAATGCATGTCGTTGTTATTGGCGATGTTATGGTCGATTCCTATTTGTGGGGAAAAGTTGAACGCGTATCGCCTGAAGCCCCGGTACCTGTGGTTACCGTTCTCAATCGCGAAAACCGGCTCGGGGGCGCCGGCAATGTTTGTTCAAATATTAAGGCCCTTGGGGCAGCACCCTATTTATTTTCGGTTATTGGCGATGACGAAAAAGGCAGAAAATTCAAAAAACTTCTGATAAAAGAAGAATTACCGGGCGAAGGTGTTTTTGTCGATCAGGGAAGAATAACAACGGTAAAAACCCGCATTATCAGCAAAGGGCAGCACATTGCCCGGGTTGATGAAGAAACTACCGAAGACATTGGCGCTGAACTGGAAACAAGTATTGTTGAAGCCATTGAAAAACTTCTTGGTGAAAAAAAAATTGATGTGATTGTATTTGTTGATTACGACAAGGGAATGATTACCCCAACGCTTTTCGATAAAGTAAATGGAATGGCTCTCAAAAGGGGGATTCCAACTGCTGTTGATCCGAAGAAACGCAATTTTAACCATTACAAAAACGTATCGCTTTTTAAGCCAAATTTTAATGAGTTAGTTGATGGGGTTGGCTTTCAGATTGAAAAAGGTGATTTGGAGACAATCAAAAGGTTAGCCGGTTCAATCAAACAAAAACAAAATTTTAAACTTATTTTTATTACCCTTTCCGAATTGGGTGTTTTGATTAGCAATGGGGTTGAAGAGCAGTATTTTCCTGCAATTATTCGCTATATTGCCGATGTTTCGGGAGCCGGCGACACTGTAATTAGTGTAGCAAGCCTGGCAATGGCAGCAGGGTTGAGCCCTAAAATCATGGCTTTAATGTCGAACCTGGCCGGGGGATTGGTTTGCGAAAAAACAGGGGTTGTTCCCGTAAATAAAGATCAACTGATAAACGAAATGAAATTATTAACTTTGAACCCGTTCAATAAAAAAAATTAAGAAAGTTAGATGGGAAAAATAATATCGTTGGCAAACCAGAAAGGTGGGGTAGGGAAAACAACAACAGCGATTAACCTCGCAGCCAGCCTTGCAGTACTGGAACAAAAAGTATTGATAATTGACGCCGACCCACAGGCAAATGCTACTTCAGGATTAGGGTTCGACCTCAAAAATGTTCAGTCGAGCATTTACGAGTGTATTGTCGATGAAATTGAAGCCGAAAAGGTTATCTTAAAAACCGATATCGCCAATCTCGATATTATACCATCGCACATCGACCTGGTTGGCGCCGAAATTGAAATGCTGAACCTGCCCAACCGCGAAAAGGTATTGAAAAATGCAATTGAGCATCTGAAAAACGTTTACGATTTCATTTTTATCGATTGTTCGCCTTCGCTGGGGCTGATTACGGTGAATGCCTTAACAGCATCCGATTCCATAATCATTCCTGTTCAATGCGAATATTTTGCACTCGAAGGGCTGGGAAAACTATTGAATACGATTAAAATTATTCAGAACCGGTTGAACAAAGATCTGGAGATCGAGGGGTTTCTGTTGACAATGTTCGATGGCAGGCTAAACCTTTCGAACCAGGTTTACGACGAAGTAAAGCGGCATTTTCAGGAGATGGTTTTTGAAACCGTTATTCAGCGAAACGTAAAACTGGGCGAAGCCCCAAGTTACGGGAAACCCGTTATACTTTACGATGCCAGCTCGAAAGGTTCGATAAACCACATGAACCTGGCGCGCGAAATACTTCAGCGAAATAAAATGACCCAACTGGGAAAAGAAAGTAATATTATTATTAATTAAATTTTACGATAGTGAAAAGGAACGTACTTGGCCGGGGACTTGGAGCATTGATGGATGATGCAGATAAAATGCTGCCGGGAGCCGGAATTAATGAAGTTGATTTATCGAAAATTGAAGCTAACCCTTTTCAGCCCCGAACAAATTTTGATGAGGAATCATTAAAGGAATTAGCTGAATCGATTAAAGAAATTGGTTTAATACAACCCATTACTCTGCGGAAAATTGCCGACAACAAATACCAAATCATCGCCGGCGAACGTCGTTTAAGGGCAGCACAAATGGCCGGACTTGAATCGATTCCGGCATATATCAGAAAAGCCAAAGACGAAGGAATGCTTGAAATGGCGCTGGTTGAAAATATTCAGCGCGAAGATTTGGATGCCATTGAAATAGCGCTCAGTTACCAGCGATTGCTCGAAGAACTCGAATTTACACAGGAGGAACTCAGCGCCCGAATCGGTAAAAAACGTTCTACAATTGCCAATTACCTGCGGCTGTTAAAACTACCGGCAATCATTCAAAAAGGGCTGATTGATAAACAAATTTCAATGGGCCATGCCCGCGCAATTATCAATATCGAAGATTCGGATATACAGACCATGATTTACAACCAAATCATTAAAATGGGATTGTCGGTGCGAAGGGTCGAAGAAATTGTGCGTAACCTGAATAATAAGGATGTAAAAGTTCAGGAACATTCTGAAAAACATAAGTTCCCCAAAGAATATCAAAGCATAAAAAAACAACTCGACAAAGTATTCAATTCAAAAGTCGATTTTTCGATGAAAAGTAATGGTAAAGGAAAAATTGTTATCCCTTTTAATTCGAAAACCGATTTGGAGAGAATTGTTAAAATAATTGAAAATCAGAAGTAATACATCAATTTCGCACTTTTGATAAGCGTAAACTTCTATTTTTAGGCAAAATTTGAGGAGTGATTTTATTAAAAAATAGCATATTCGTTCTGTTTGGTTTAATTTCCTGCAACCTTTTTGGACAAGTTTTAGAAGTTGATTCTACAAAAATTACTGAAATGTTGGTCAATGCTGAAAAAGTTCATTCGCCTAAGAAAGCGACTATTTATTCAGCAATTTTGCCCGGGTTGGGACAGGCGTACAATAAAAAATACTGGAAAATCCCGGTTATTTATTTAGGTTTCGGCACAATTGGCTATTTTATTAAATGGAATAACGGATATTATAATACATACAAACTGGCATACAGCGATCTTACCGATACCAATCCGGCCACAAAATCTTACCTCGATCTCGAAGTAACAAAATATTACGATTTGGAAAATTCAACAGATTATAATAACTTCAAAACCGGATTATCGAAACAATCGGAGTATTATCACAGAAACCGGGATTTGCTGGTTATTTGTTTTGCTGGTTTTTATGGCCTGAATATTATTGACGCCAGTGTTGATGCACATCTTTTTGATTTCGATATTAGCGAGGACTTAACCATGAATTGGCAACCTGCTGTGCAGACCTTTGAAAAACAGTTGGTTTTTGGCGCCAATTTCACATTTATCTTTTAACAACACAGATGAAAAAAGTACAAATCACACTAATTGTGTTAACCCTGATTTTAAATTCCCTTTTTGCACAGGATTCAAAATTGATTGAGATTAACATGGCTGATACAATTTCTGTTTTGGATACCGATTCGGTTTTGTTGGGAAAAACTGTCGTTGACGAAGATCTAAGCGACTTGTTTTCTGATAAAATTGACAGCGCAACCAGCACATGGTTTGTAAAAAATGTATTTGGAAGCGACTCGGCAGAAATTTCGCTGATTGACAATTACCCCAAAAATATACCCGACTCGGTTTATATTCAGCGTTTGCAGCAAACCGAACAGGTAATCGATCTTTCGTTTAATCCGGCAGTGTTGAGTTTTATTAAAATGTATTCCGAAAGAAAACGCGACCAGGTTGAGCGCATGATAGGTTTATCGGAGTATTACTTTCCCATGTTCGAGGAAATGCTCGATAAGTACCATTTACCGCTCGAATTAAAATACCTTCCGATTATTGAATCGGCGCTCAATCCAATAGCAATCTCGAGGGCAGGCGCGATGGGTTTATGGCAGTTTATGTATGGCACGGCAAAAATGTTGAATATGGAAATTACCAGTTTTGTTGACGAACGCCGCGACCCCGTGAAATCGTCGGAGGCTGCCGCCATTTACCTGAAGAAACTGTTTGACATTTACAACGACTGGCACCTGGCCATTGCCGCGTACAATTGCGGCCCGGGCAATGTTAACCGTGCAATCAAACGTTCAGGGGGCAAAACTAATTACTGGGACATTTACTACCTGCTACCCCGCGAAACGAGGGGTTATGTTCCCCTGTTTATTGCTGCAACCTATGTAATGAATTTTTACGGAGAGCACAACCTGACGCCACAAACACCTGCCATGCCAACGGCTGTTGACACCATTATGGTAAACAATTACCTGCACTTCGACCAGATTTCGGCTACCCTCAACATCGATAAGGAACATTTGCAGGCGCTTAACCCCATGTACCGGCGCGGGATAATCCCGGCAAGCGGCAACAAACCTTACCCTGTTATTCTTCCTCACCAAAAAGCTTTTGAATTTATTGAAAAAGACACCGCTGTTTTTGCTTATGAACGTAACCGGTATTTCCCCAACAACACGCTTGTTAACCCTGCCGAAAGCGCTTCGGGTTATTTTATCCCGTCGGATGTTAAAGGCAAAACAAAAATAGTTTACACCGTAAAATCGGGCGACACAGTTGGTGGAATTGCGGCAAAATATAAAGTCAGGGCCAACGAATTAACCTACTGGAACAACATTAAAAAGAACATGATCCGATCAGGCCAGAAACTTGCCATTTATGTTCCGGAGAAAGATAAGGCGAAACTGGAAAAAGCAAGTTCAACAAGTAAAACTGAAAAGCAGCCTGATACAGGTACTTCGGCAGCGGCGGCAACCAATGCCGAAACTGCCGCAAACAATGTTGATTTTGAATATTACACGGTTAGAAATGGCGACAATATTTGGGATATCGCCCAAAAATACGGCGGAATTTCAAGCGACGATATTATTCAGTTAAACAACATCTCAAACGAAAAAGGGCTGGTAGTTGGCCAAAAACTGAAAATTCCAAAGAAAACATGACCGGTATCACTGCCAATCAGGATTACTTGGGAAACAGAATTTAGTCATTAAAAAAATCCAATGATTTATCAATCAAAACAACAGGTTTCCTTTTTTGTATTTATGTCTTTAATTCCCATGTCTTCTATCCCCCGTTACAAAACTCGATAGAAAGAGCAAATATTGCTTAGCAACTTATATATCAATGATATATGAGCTATTAATTATATTGAAGATTTGCCAATTTAAGTGCGTTAGCAATTTCATCAATCAAGGTTGCTGGCTGTATTACCTTCATATATTCGCCAAAAGAAAGAAGCTTTTTCACTAGATCATAAGTAACAAAAAGTGTTAATTTAATCTGTAGCTCTTTATTATTATCAATCAAAATTTCCTGGGAATGGTGCAGTGGCAATGACTTGATGTATTTCCCCTGTATCGGATTAAAAGAAAGAATGATTTCCTCTGGTTTCTGATTTGTCGGGCAGATAATTCCAAAACAATATCGATAGGTTTCTTCAACTATAACATCCTTCGGAAGAATGAAGGATTTATTTGTTATTTCAAGATTGGTCAATCGACTGGGGGCATAATATTGTTTGCCTGTTACAGCCAATCCACGGTCTCCTTCAAGTGTTGCCGCTATGCCTATGCCTTTTGCTGCCCAAGCATCTTCACTGCTTCGCTGGCTGCGGGTTGTTGCTGTATTTATTTCAGCCCCGGAGTTTTTTTTAACCGCCCAAGCTTATCGCGTACCGGATGCTCCCTTCTGATATCTTTTCCTCTTTGGCGATAGAATAAGACCTCCGGCGCTGATCAAGTTGGCCCTGGATACGGGCCAGTACATCGGGCAATAATTTATGGCTCCGCCCATGACGTGATCTCTCCTTGAAAAAAGCCACACCTCCTTCCTCTGAAAGCTTCTTCTTTCAATGGCGGACACTATCTGTTGACACATGAAACGTATCAGCAATTTCCTGGTTAGTGCACCGACCTTGAAAAATAAGGTTAGACGTTATAAATCGGAACCTGGTCAAATCATCTGATGAATGTGAGAAAATTGGCACGCCACTATGAAGATAATATATTGTGCCATCGTGTTCGCGTACCCCAAGTGTAATGTTTATCATCAGGGTATCGCCAGGAAATATTGGTAGCGACAGTTGTCCCATGACCGTTAGGATAAGGATTATTCCTTTACGCTCATCGTTGTATTATATGCTGATAATCAGTTATATGTCTTGGAAGTCTGAAGTTTTTCAAACCACAACGTGAGTAAATGTGAAGAGCCATTTTTGAAATTCATAGCAAATAACAGTAATTAGGGTAAATAAAAAAACGGTTGATTCCGAATAAACCAACCGTTTTGCTTATGAATTTATTCGTTGCTTATAAAATGTTCATTCCGTCTAAAACATCCATAATCCCTTTTACCGAATTGGCCGAATCGTGGAGCAGTTGCATCTCAACTTTGTTTAGTGCAACTTCAATAATTTGTTCGATTCCGTTTTTGCCCAGTTTAACCGGGGCGCCAACAAACATATTGTGTAAACCATATTCTCCATCGAGTTTCACACAACACGGGAATATACGTTTCTGGTCCATTATAATTGCTTCAACCATTTGGGCAGCAGCCGAACCGGGTGCATACCATGCCGAAGTTCCCATTAAATTCACCAATTCGCCCCCGCCAGATTTGGTACGATCAACAATTGCATTTAATTTTTCGGCAGAGATCAATTCTGTTACAGGAATACCTGAAACTGTTGTGTAACGAGGCAGCGGAACCATTGTATCGCCGTGGCCACCCATTAGCAATGCCTGGATATCGCGTGGCGAAACATTTAAAGCTTCAGCCAAAAAGGCGCGGTAACGCGCAGTATCTAAAATACCGGCCATTCCCATTACCCTGTTTTTAGGTAATTTAGCTGTTTTAAAAACAGCATAAGTCATCACATCCAACGGATTGGAAACGACAATAATTATTGCTTTTGGGGAATGTTTTACTACGTTTTCGGTTACATTTTTTACGATACCGGCATTAATCGAAATCAGGTCATCGCGGCTCATACCCGGTTTACGCGGAATGCCTGAAGTAATAACAACAACTTCGGAGTTGGCAGTTTTTGAATAATCGTTGGTTGATCCCACCAAACGTGTATCGTAGTAATTAATTGGGGCAGTTTGCCATAAATCAAGCGATTTTCCTTCTGAAATACCCTCTTTAATATCGAGAAGTACAACTTCTTTTACGATATTTTTTTCGGCAATAATCTGTGCGCAAGTTGCACCAACATTTCCAGCCCCAACTACTGTTACTTTCATCTGATTACGAGTTTTTCACGTTTTTTACACTACAATAATAAACAATTAAAATTTAATTTGTTTTTAGGAAGCGCAAAGATAAAAAAAATCAATTAAACCAGTACGTCATTTTCAGCACCAGTGCGCGGTTGCGGGAAGTCCAGCTTCCGGGAATATAATTGTCGGTATATACAAGGTAAATATCAGAAACAGGCTGATAACGCCACTGGACACGCATGTTAATATTAACGTTGTCCATTTGCTCGTTGTACTGCACAAATGTTGACCAAAACAATTTGTCGGTGAAAGTTACGTCCACTTTTGGGCCGACCAGTAAATACCGGGTACGCACAAAAGGACTTGGCAATTTCATGTCGGTATAGTTAAAATTCACCGAAAGTTTCACATACGGCTGAAACCGGTACCCCACCATCCCATCGACGAATTGAATTTTCCCGTTGTAAAAAGTTCCTTTCACAGCCTCCCCCCTCCAGGTAAACATTGATTTTTGCGTGGAGGCGTAAGCTACAAAAGCGCCTGCAAAATTGTAAGCCGAACCTTCAGGCAGATAGTTACCGCCCTTATGTGTTGGATCAAATTTTTTCTGTAGTTCAACATAAAAGTCTTTGTACCCAAAATCAATTTCAGATTGGTCCTGAAATCCAAACTTGTACCTGATGGTATTTTCGTGTTCTATTTTTCGGTATCCCTGATCGAAATAGGTTTCATTTTCCAATGTAATTCCATGACTTACAATTCGTTTATTGGGGACAAAAAGATAAGTGAATTCAGGGCTGATAAAATTATATCCTGTACGTTGAATATAGCCTACTTCAGCTTTGTAATTTTCACCAACAGAACGCTGCACCAACTCTGCCTTAATATTTTTTGTGCTGTACCCCAGGCTTAACCCCCTGGCATATTGTTTGTCAGGGTTTTCGGGTTGAAAAGAGCGGTGATAAAACAATTTTCCGTTCCAGAAATTATTTTTGCTCGCCAGGTTGTAATCGATACCGGCAACGCGATTGAACATGGCAGTATCAGCCGGTTTATTGAAATACTCCTTATTTACAAAAATGAACCCCACATTTGATCGTGCAAAAACCTTTTTTTGTACCGAGGCAACCGTAAAATTGCGCGCCAAAAAATTACCGGTTTCCTGGGTTGACATATTCATAAAACCAATTCTCCAGTCGTTGCCAATTTTACCACTTAACCTGGCGCCCGCCAAAACCGGGGCATCCAAACCAATGCGGCGCGAAAAAAAAGGAGTTAAGCTATTGTTTCCAAAACCCGAAAAAAGGTCGCTGTTTTCGAGAAAGAACTGCCGTTTTTCGGGAAAGAAAAGTTCGAAGCGGTCGATGTTGGTAATTTGCCGGTCAACCTCCACTTGTGAAAAATCGGGGTTGTAAGTTAAATCGAGGCTCATGGCCGACGAGATTCCGATTTTTGCATCGAAACCAAAATCCTTTCGGTATTCGGCCCCGGTTCCTTTTTCGTAATCGTTGGCATAACTTCCAAAAATATAGGGAATAAACGAAATTTGCGGTTTTGGTTTTGGCAATGGTTCATCGAACTTCATAACGCCTGTATAAGCCAGCGAAGCAGTTGGGAATTGCCTTGGCACCGGCGCCCACGATGATTTTTCGTTCGATTTTAAATCCTGCCGGCTAAAATTGGCATTCCAAACCTGGCTTTCGGCAGGATAACGGACCGATTTAAACGGGATCCGCATTTCGGTAACCCACTTGTCGGGATAGTGTTTTGTTTTCGATTCCCATTTGCAATCCCAGTCAAGCGTGACCCTGCTCCCGTTTTGCATCAGCCCGTCCCATTTGGCCCCCGATGCCGAAACCCCAAAAGAGAAACCATTGGTTTGGTCGAGAAATGTATCGAAGAAAACGAGCAGGTTATCGTTACTCCCAAAATTAAAGTCGCGACGGAACGATTCCATGATCCGCTTTCCGGGAATGGTATCGTAAAAAATCTGGGCAAGGTACAGCGCTTTGTCATCGTAGGTCATTAATATTTCAGATTGCTGGTAGGCGTAACCGGTATCTATCGGAAGTACCCTGTGAAATTTATCGGCCTTTTGGGCTGCCAGCCAGTCGGGTTCTTCAACAATACCGTCGATTATAATTGCCGACTGAGATTTCTTTACATTGTAAACAAAATCTTTATTGAAAGTATTGATAATGGTGTCGGCTTTTTGCTTAAGTGCAGTTTCGGCCCTACTTGTAAAAGCAGCGCTGCAAAACACAAAAAGAAACAACCGGAAAACTTTTTTATCCATGTGTTTAAATTGATTTAGGAAACAGGGCGCAAATATATTTAAAATGTAAAACAACAAGACAGAATTCCTATAATTCAATTGGAATTCCGTTGTAAAAATCGAGGATTTTTGTGCGGAAAATATACTCGTATTTGGCTTGGAGCAACTGCGACTGGGCGGCTGTCAACTGGTTCTTTTGCTGGTTGTAGTCGACCGAATTTACCATGCCAACATTGAATTTCTCTTCGACATAACGAAATGCTTCCTGCATTGATTCCACAGCTTTTTCGGTTGACATATACCGATTTAAAGCTGCAATTGCATTGGTGTACGATAACTCAATGTCTTTGCGCAATACATTGCTGGCGGTTTGCAACCGGTACTGGTAGTCGGTAATTTGCAATGTAGCATTGGAGATACCGTTTTTCACCTGGAAGCGGTTAAAGATAGGTATGCCCAATGTTAATCCAAGCGACGAACGCCTGTTGTTTTTTAATTGTTCGCCAAATTTAATATCCTCACCATTTATATTGGTATATTTATTATTGTACAGGTTGTAATAATTTGCGTTAAAAGTTAAGCTCGGATATTGATTTCCTTTGGCAATTTCCAGATATTTTTCGGCGCTTTTTACCCTTAATTGAGCTGCCTGTATTTCGGGGCGCGAATTCATTGCATTGCTAAAAACATCGATAGAATTGGCCATCGATATATTGGCTTTAATTTCGGGCAATTCCGGCTTTTCTATTTTGAAACTTTCGGCAATGGGCAGTTCGAGAAATTGGTACAATCCCAGGTATGCAAGCTGCACTGTGTTTCTGTCATTTACAAGCTGGAGTTCCTCGCGGGCCAATTGTGCCTGAATTTCAAGCAGGGCGCCTTTTGCCAGGCTTCCGGCATCGACTAATTGCTGGGTGCGGTTAATCTGTTGCCGGGTAACTTCAAGTTGCGCTGAGTCAACCAAAACGATCTCTTCGGCAAAAAGAATTTCGAGGTACGACCGGGCAATGCTAAGCATGATATCGTCTTTTGCTTTTTGAAGATCTTTTAGTGTTGCCTGCAAATCAAGCTCCTGTTTATCGATTGTATTGCTTAACTGAAACCCGTCAAATATGGTTAAGTTAGTGCTGGCCCCTCCGGTTATGCTCGATGAATTTACATTTTTATAAGTGTTATCGTAGGTAAGCGACCGGCCAAAACTGTTGTCGTTGCCAATCTGGGCATTCAAATTGGGCAACCTGTTCGATTTAGCCTGGCTCACCTGGTTTTCGTAATAGTTGGTGTTTAACTCCTGCTGTTTAATCTGAATGTTGTTCTCCAATGCATAGTCGATACATTTTTGCAGCGACCACACATTTTGTGCATTTGCAACAAAACCTCCACTTATAAAAATTGCTGCTGAAAATAAGACGAAAAGATGCTTCATTGTATTTCGATTTTTTTTAACGTGCTAATTTAATAAACTAATTGAATGGCTAACTCATTTTATCCTTTACCGGTTTCGTTCTCCTTTATTTTTTTGGGATCGATTTTTTCTCCCTTTACTTTGTCCTCTTTTTTCAACCCTTCGGTAATCTCAATATTGATTCCATCTGAAATCCCGGTTTTAACCATTCGTTTTTCGAAGGACTGCGGGGTTGCCTTTTCAACTTCAACATACGAAGAGTCTTTCTCAAACTTCAGCATTCCTTCGGGAATGACCAGAACGCTGTCCTTTTTTTCGAGTACAATGTTTGCATTGGCGCTGTACCCGGCGCGTATGAACTGATCTTCCTTTAAAACTACCGTAGCTTTTATTTCGAACTGGATGGCGCCATTTTCTTCTTTTCCCTTTGGCGCGATGTATTCGAGAATTGCACCAAATTTATCCTTTTCAATTGCCCCGATTTCAAGTTCTATGTTCATGCCTTCTCTGATTTTACCAACTTCAGTTTCGTCAACCTTTCCTTTGAAAATCATGTCTTTCATATCGGCCACGGTACAAATGGTAGTTCCGTTGTTAAAGGTATTCGACTGAATAACCGAATTTCCTTCTTTAACCGGTACATCGAGCACCATTCCGTTAACGGTTGACCGAACCAATGTATTAGTGGCAGTTTGTGCCTTTTTTGTTACACCGTTTTTAATTAATTTGAGATTATTTTCCGCGGCAGCTATTTCTTCCTTCGCCGAATCGTAATTTACCTTGGCGGTTTTAAACTCGGCATACGAAATCACACTTTTGTCGAATAGTTTTTGCTGACGCTCAAAATCGATCTGTGCATCTTCGAAATTTATTTTTGCACGGTTTACCCTTGTTTCGGCACTATTCAGATTAACCATATCAGGAATAATCTTGATTTTGGCAATTACCTGGTCCTTTTTAACAAAGTCGCCGGCAACAATGTACAATTCGTCAATAATTCCTGAAACCTGCGGCACAATTTCGATTTCTTTCCGCGGAACAACCGACCCGGTGGCTACTGTTTTGCGAACAACATTGCTGACAAAAGGATTTTTTGTTTCGAAAACTTCAGGCGCTTTTTTCGATTTGGTGTAGAGGAAGTAAATTGTCCCTCCGAAAATCCCAACAAGGATTACTATTCCAACGATTCTTAAAAAAATTTTCATGATTTTGATTATTAATTGTTTCTGAATTTCTGTTATTTTATCATTGTTTTACTTTTCATCGCGAAGTGCATCAATTGGTTTTATTTTTATGGCTCTGCTCGCAGGAATCAGTCCGGCAATAATACCGGCAATTACAAGGACAAACAATGCTGAAAGCGCCATATTCAGGTTAACTTCAGGATTGCGGAAAAACAGTTCATCGCCGCTTTTTGCCGAACTTTGTAATACCCGGTTTATCAATTCCAGAATCCCAACGCCAAGCGACAAACCAATATAACCAGCCATCACTGTCAGAAATACACTTTCGGCAACGATGTGTTTGATGATGACTCCCGGAGTTGCACCGATTGCACGCTGAATACCGATTTCCTGGGTACGTTCCTTGATGATTACAAGCATTATATTACTTACCCCGATCACCCCTGCCAGCAAAGTTCCAAGTCCAACAATCCATGTCAGAACCTGAATACCTATAAATAAAGAGGAAAATTTGATGAATTCTTTTTCTATGTTAAATGACCCGATTGCCTGAAGATCTTCGGGAGCTACTTTGTGCCGCTCCTTTAATATCTTCTTTAACTTTTCTTCCAGATCGCTGACCTTGTAACCTTTTTGTGAGGTTACGGAGAAAAAATGAACTTTATCGCCATAGTTATAAGCTGTCTGCATGGTAGAAAAAGGAATAATAATCGTTTCTTCCTTTTTCCCTCCGCCAATATTGATGCGGGTTTCGGCATGAATCACCCCAACAACCTGAAAATATACCCCACTGATTTTAAGATACTGCCCAACCGGGTCTTCATCTTTTTGAAACATCACTTCCACCACGCGTTCTCCAATGTTGCAAACTTTCCGTTCATGAAGTATATCGATCTCATTGATTAATCTTCCTTTAATTGGTGTCCATCGGTCAATTTTAAAGTAATCGGGGAAGTCGCCAAACACATTAAAAGCACCTGTTCTTTCCCCGCGGATAGTATTGTTTCCGTTTTGCTGCCAGCCAAAAAGACGTGGTGAAAGGTATTCAACCTCTTTTACATTATCACGGATGTACTGAATATCGGCGTTATTGTAATCCCAACGGCGTCCGCGCTGAAAACCTGCGTACGGAACGCTTGTCCGTTCAGTCCAGAAGAATGCCGAGTTGGTGGCAAATGCCCTGACTCCGTCAAGCACACCATTTTCAAGCGCTTTTCCGGCTCCCGACATTATAATCAGCATAAAGATTCCCCAGAATACCCCGAAAGCAGTCATGAAACTCCGCATCCGGTTCTTTTTAAGGGCGCTTAATATTTCGTTCCAAAGATCAATGTCAAACATGGCATAGCCTCCCCCCTGCCCCTCCAAAGGAGGGGTGATTATGTGTTTTGTATGTATTCCTTGTTTTCATTTCTGTTCTAATTTTCTTATTATCTTATTCTTTCTTCAAGCCCTCCCTTTGGGGAGGGTTGGGAGGGGCTGCTATTCATCTCTTAAAGCAACAATAGGTTTAATTCTGGCTGCGCGTTTGGCAGGAATGTATCCCGCAACTGCACCGGCAACAATTAAAAGTAAGGTGGCAGAAACCGCAATATTGAAGTCCACGGTTGGATTCATAAAGACTGATTCACCCGGCCTCCCGCCGTTTGTAGCGGCAGCAGCAGCGGCCTCGGCCGACTGTACCATAAAATAGTTGATCATCTCCATAAGCCCGGTCCCCATTACCAGGCCAATGTAACCGGCAACAGTGGTAATCATTATCGATTCGAGCAATATCAAACCTATGACAGAAGCAGGGCTTGCCCCGATTGCTTTTCGAATGCCAATTTCCTTTGTGCGTTCTTTTACAACAATCAACATAATATTGCTAACTCCTACAATCCCTGCAATCAGTGTCCCAATACCTATGATCCAGATAAATATTTTAATGGCCTGAAAGATTTTCATGGTTTGAATGTAGGCTTCCAGTTTGTTGAACAGACCGATTGCACCTTCATCTTTGGGATCGAATTTGTGCTGACGGCCCAAAACATTCCGTATCTGATTTTCAATGGCCCGACTTTCTTCGAGTGTTTCTGCGTTTATGGTCAATGCAAGATTATGGATGCGGTTTGAACCATTAAAAATCATTTGTGCTGTTGACAGAGGCATATAAGCGTTCCGGGTGCGTGTTGATCCAGGTTCGCTGCATACCCCAATAACTTTAAAAGGGACATTGTTAATATTTACATATTCGCCAATGGCTGATGAGTCTTTAAAAAGGGCCGTTTTAATATCAGCCCCTATTACAACTACCTTCCGGTTTTGGTTCATATCAATCTGGTTGATGAACCGGCCTTCGTTGATGTCCAGGTTTTCAACTTCCATTAATTCGGGCCGACAGGTAATTGTGGTATAATCCCCTGATTCCTTACGATAGGAATAACGGGTATTCCCCATAAAAAACCTCCCGGAGACCACGCCAACACCCGAAACTTTTTTAATTTGCTCCTGATCTTCATTGTAAAACTGAATAGTCCTGCCTGATTTCATTCCCTGATACGGGATTGTGGTTTCACCCCTCCATATCCACATTGCATTTACAGCGTCGTTCATGAAATTACTGGCTACACCGTTACTCAGTCCATTCCCTGAACCGAGTAAAATCATCAGCATAAAAATCCCCCAGGCAACTGAAAAACCGGTGAGGAAAGTCCTCATCTTATTTTTTTTGATGGTGGCAAGAATTTCCTGCCATTTGTCAATGTCAAACATAGTTGCTTATTTGAGCGGGTTCCAGCCCGCGTATATATTCTTTCTGGAACTTTTTCAGTTCACCATTTCGTATAATTTCGTGGATCAGACCGTCCTTCAGCCTGATAATCTGGTTGGTCATTGCGGCAATATCATGCTCGTGGGTAACAATAATTACCGTAATTCCTGAATCATTCACATCTTTCAGAATATCCATCACTTCATACGAGGTAGCTGAATCCAACGCTCCGGTTGGTTCGTCGGCCAAAATGATTTTGGGATTCGAAATCAAGGCACGGGCAATAGCCACACGTTGTTTCTGGCCCCCCGACAACTCGTTTGGCATGTGGTGGGCCCACTCTTTCAAACCAAGTTTTTCGAGATATTCCATGGCAACCAGGTTCCGTTTTTTTCGGGGAACACCCTTGTAATATAGCGGTAGAGCTACATTTTCCATGGCATTCTTGAACGAGATAAGGTTAAACGACTGAAAAATGAAACCCACCATTTCGTTGCGCAGTTTGGCCGCTTTTTTCTCGCTCATGTTTATAACAAGGTTTTCGGCCAAATGGTAGGTTCCATTATCGTAATTGTCAAGCATTCCCAGAATGTTCAAAAGTGTCGATTTTCCTGACCCGGAAGAACCCATAATGGATACAAAGTCACCCTGTTCAATTTCCAGGTCGATACCCTTCAGAACATGGAGACGGTTGGTACCCATCTCGTATGATTTATGAATATTAGTTAATCTAATCATGGCTGTTAAATTATTAAGGCTGTTTTCTGTTCTGTTTTCTGCGTTAAAATTCTGTCATTATTTTCAAAAACGCTCAATTTTTTCGATAAACGGATGAGATTTGGGTGTGAAAGGAACAATTCGCACTTTAAATCCTTTTTGAATCAATTCAACTGAACGTTTTTAATACCAATCGGACGCTAAACCACAAAATATGTTACAACACCAACCTGGTTTATTCAAAAACTTTGTGCGTACTTTGAGCCTTGGTGGCAATATGAGTTTAAGTTACTTTTGAGTATAAATCATTTTTTTTTATGGGATTCAAAACAATTTCGTTAAAGCTACCTGCTGATTTTACCACCTAAAAGACGGGAATTTTCGACACGTAAAATAACTACGCATTTGGCCAAGGTGGGGCCGTTAATTATCTGATGGAAAACTTATTTCGAGATCGAAACATATCTCAATTAATTTATGAAATATAATAGATTGAAAAAAATCCTAATCGTAATGTCCTTTGATTGAATAAATAACGATTTTCTGTTCTGCAATTTCTATTTTGTACACAATTCGGTTATCCGGTTTTGCACTCTTTTGTTACCCGAGCGTTTCCAAAAATCAATATCGTCTAATACACCAGTTTTAAACTCTATTTCCATAAATTATCAATATCGAGCTTAATGGAAGGTTGCTTTTTGTATCAATAATTACAGTTGTCATTGTGTTAATTTTTTACAAATATATAAAATTTGGAAGCAATATATATTTTGAAAAAAGACAAACCTTTTTAGAAAGCCGCCAAAATGATTTCGCAGAATCAAGTACATTTGCCTCATGGGATTTAAAACAATTTCGTTAAAACTACCAACCGATTTTACCACAGAACAACTGCGAAGTAAGATTTCGAAGGAGTTGCGCATCACCGACTTTACTTTTCAGATTGAAAACAAAAGCCTCGATGCCCGCAATAAATCAAATATTTTCTGGCTCGTACAAGTTGTAGTAAAATCTGATGAAATAAAAGGTGGAGTAGAAATAAATCCTGAAAATTTAGAAATCAAATACAAAAAAAGAAAAGAGCAGATTGTTGTTGTTGGTAGTGGCCCTGCTGGTTTTTTTGCAGCTTTTGTCCTTCAGAAAACCGGGTTTAACGTCACTATAATCGAACGTGGCTCGGATGTTGCAAAACGAGGCAAATCGATTCAAACCTTCGAAAAAACAGGAATTTTTGATGCCCAAAATAATTATGCTTTTGGCGAAGGTGGCGCCGGAACTTTTTCGGACGGAAAACTGACTTCGCGATCAAAACACATTTCTCTGGAGAAAAAGTTTATTCTTTCGAGCTATATTGAAGCCGGAGCGCCCGATGAAATTGCCTACATGGCACACCCGCATTTGGGAACGGATAACCTGAAAATTACAGTCAGAAACCTGCGTGTTGCCTTTGAAAAAATGGGTGGCAGGATTTTGTTTGAAACAATGCTGGAAGATATTGTTATTCAAAATTCAAAAATTACAGAAGCAGTTACATCTCAGGGGATTTTACCTGCTGATGCACTGTTTATTGCATCGGGCCATTCGGCGTACGAAACTTACCAAATGCTCATCCGGCGCGGAGTTCCGTTCCGAACTAAAAATTTTGCCATTGGGAGCAGAATGGAACACACACAGGAAATTATTAATAAAGCGCAGTGGGGCCACGTAAAATTGCCCGGTGTAAAAGCTGCCGAATACAGACTCACTTCTGCTGCAGATGGAAAACACCAGGTATTTTCGTTTTGTATGTGCCCAGGCGGAATGGTTGTTCCTGCAGCAGCCTACGAAAATACAAATATTGTAAACGGAATGAGTTACTACCAGCGGGACGGGAATTTTGCCAATGCCGCCTGCGTTGCCGGAATCCATCCCGATGAACTGGCCGGTAAAACAGTTTCGCCAATTGAAGCGCTGGAAAATCTGAAACAACTGGAAGAGAAATTTTATCAATTTGCCAAAGGATACAGCGCTCCAGCCTGCCGGATTTCTGATTTTTTAAAACAGCGAAACAAAGAAAGCAAAATGGAAAGCAGTTATCCTCTGGGTTTAATTTCAGCACCTTTATGGGAATTGCTACCTTCATCTGTAATAAATTCACTACAGGCCGGGCTTACAGATTTCATCAGGAAAATGCGTGGTTTTGAAACCGGAAACTTAATCGGGTTGGAAAGTAAAACATCTGCACCAATTCAGGTAATCCGCGAAAAAAACGGGCTGGTTGAAAATTTTGAGAACTTGTACCTAATTGGTGAAGGCAGCGGTTACGCCGGCGGTATTATTTCGAGCGCTGCTGATGGGGTGAAGGCAGCTATGGGATTGGTATTGAAGTAGTTTTATTTTTTAGTTATACCACATTTGCAATAACTTTAAAAATATTGTAATGACGACCATAGTTATAAACATAAAAGACAAAACAAAGGCAAAACATATTCTCGAAGCGGTTAAATTGCTAAAAGGTGTCAGTAAGGCTGAAGTTGCATCCGATGAATTTATGGAAAATATTTCTATGTTTAAAGCGTGTTGAACTAAACCTCGCTGGCGTTCGGTGGTTTTTTAAGTCACCGAAAGCCAGTACTTTTGAGGCATTGTTTCATTTAAAATTAATTATTATGACAAATTTAAAAAAAGCTTTGAACAAGAAGCCACACTTCGCAATTTAAGTGAGCGTATACGTACGAGTTATTTGTGGCACATCAACGATTATTGCCGTTTTATTGGCAAAGACCCGGAACAAACGGGTATTGATGAACTGCGCAGTTATTTTCAGTCGATGCTCACCGACGGGAACCACAAACCTGGCAGTGTAAAAATGGGCTACTACGCCCTTCGGTTCCTCTTTACAAACATTTATCACAAGGAGTGGGCAAAGGAATACCTGCCCACGCCCAAAGTAGCAAAAACACTCCCTTTGGTACTTTCTCAGGACGAAGTGGCAGAAGTTTTGGGAGCTATCGGCAATTTCAAGCACCGCACCATTGTCATGCTCATCTATTCAACCGGTGCAAGGGTATCCGAATGTGTCAACATAAAACTCACCGATATCGACAGCCGCCGCATGCAGGTCAATATCCAGGAGGGTAAAGGGCTGAGCAGCGGCAAGTTCCACTTTCGCCTGTGCTGCTTTCTGTTTTGCGAAAGTATTACAAAGAATACAAACCTCAGTACTATCTGTTCGAAGGGGCCGGCGGGAAAGGCACACACCTTGGCATTACTGCCGTGCGGGCTGTTTGCACAAACGCACGTCACAAAACGCCACAAATCAAAAAGCCCTACACACCGCATACTTTCCGTCACTGTTTTGCCACGCACCACCTGGAACAGGGCACCAGCCTGCTTATTATCCAACGGCTGATGGGGCACGCAGATTTGAGAAACACGCTCAAATACCTTCACGTGCAGCAATTGGGCATCGACAAGGTGATTAATCCGCTCGATACATTAAATGGGGTGGGGAAATTATGCAAAATCAAATAACCCTTGGCGATATACTGAATGAATACGGAGGCAGTTTTATCAGCAGGAACCGGGTTTCAGGGCAGGGGAAAGGGCTTTTGCACCTGTTGCCGGCTTGCAGGACTGCCGCGCTGGGAAACCACTTTGAAAAGTGCGACAAGTGCAGTTACACGGGCAAATCGTACAACTCCTGTAGAAACCGGCATTGCCCTTCGTGCCAGCAAAAAGACAAACTGAAATGGCTCGGTAAACGGATGAAAGAACTCCTGCCTGTTGGGTACTACCACCTGGTGTTCACCATACCACATGGGCTGAACCCGCTTTGCCTGGCCAACAAGAAGGCAATGTACGGGCTGCTTTTCAAAGCGGCCTCACAAACCCTGGTCGAACTCTCGAAAGACACCAAACACCTTGGTGCCGATACAGGGCTAATCACGGTACTGCATACCTGGGGGCAGAACATGATGGAACACCCCACCTTCATTGTATTATGCCAGCCGGTGGGTTGGGCTTCGACCGGCAGCACTGGGTACACACAACTAAAAAAGATGATTTTTTCATTTACTACAAAGTGTTGTCGCGAAAGTTCAGTGGGAAGTTCCTTGATTTGTTAAACCAAGCTTACAGCAAAGGGGAACTGGCATTTAAAGGTACGTTGGCACCGCTGGGCGGAAAGGCCCGGTTTAAAAATTTTACTTACGCACTAAAACAGAAAGAATGGGTGGTAAACATACAGGCGCCCTTCGGGAAACCGGAAAAGGTTTTGCAGTACCTTTCGAGGTACGTGTTTAGGATAGCCATCACCGACCGGCGGATACTGGAAGTGAAAGACGGGAAAGTGCGGTTCTCGTGGAAGGATTACCGGACAGGCTTGTTCAGGGAGATGAAACTTGATATCGATGAGTTTATCCGTCGTTTTTTTTGCTGCACGTGTTGCCAAAGGGCTTTTTCAAGGTAAGGTATTACGGTATTTTTTCGAGCAGGCACCGCAAAGAAAACATTGAAACGGCCAAACAACTTCTGGAACTGGAAGTTCTTTGAAAATATTGAATATCAAAACCAACAGCTAAAATCGCACAATTTTCGGCTAACTGGGAAAAGTATGCCCAACCGCAAAAAGAAACCGGGCAAATACAAACAGAAAAAACAAGACAGGACAAAATCAATTGAAAAAGGGGATAGAAAAAGCATTGAAAAATACACCGAAAGCATTAAATCCACATATGTGCACCACTTGATTAGCAGCGGCTTAGCCCAACAAGATTTAAAGCACAATTGA
>CAMTWS010000124.1:0-6756 GCA_947085485.1 uncultured Prolixibacteraceae bacterium | reverse complement strand
TTACATGGACTGCCTGTAATATTTCGGGTTGTGAGACCTGTACACAAACCGTAACAATAGAAGACAAAGAACCCCCAACATTTACCTCGGCGCCAATTACCAATTGTGTCGATATGCTGTATTCGGCAACCTATACCTTCGGTACACCGGCGCCAAATATTTACAACAGGGATAACCTGATTATATATTCAAATCCAGATGGGTACACTTTTAGTGCCGGTAATAAAACACTCGACCTTATAAATCTGGCAGACAACTGCTGTGTTCCGGAAAATATGATTATCAACTGGAGGATTGATTTTGCACCAACACCCGACCCGGCCGGCCCTGTAGGTGCAATGCTGAATAATGGGTTTATCATGGGACCCGGACAGCCATCAGGTTATGGAAGCGATATGCTCTTCCCGGGCGACGGGGTCACTTTCCAGCCCGTGATCCATACTATAACCTATACAGTGAAAGATTGCAACGACAATACTTCAGCAGCAAAAACTGAAAATATAACAATTACACCACGGCCCGAAATAATTAAAATGAACTGAAATGAAGATGAAGGAAAAAAATAAAATGGCCTCCCCACTGCCCTCCCAATTTATCGGAAGGGAAAAAGGAACTGCAAAGCTTAACTTCAGCGCTGTATCCTTTGCCCCCGAAAAATCGGGGCAGGCTGTTGAATTCATTCAACGGATAAAAGAAGATACAAGAACAAACGAAATTTCAACAGTTTTTTATAATAAACAGTTAGGGGTTACCCCCTTGACAAAAACCTTAGTATTTCCGGGGCACAGGCAGTTAGGGCCTGCCTGTTTCCCCGTTTTTTAACAATTAGTTTATTAAAATGAGAGAGAATTTTAAAACACCAACCGAAGAAACCCTGACCAGCCGCAGCAATGCAGTTGCATCAGAGAATATTCCCCCCTTTAGGGGGGCCAGGGGGGTGAGTACTAACCAAAAAAAGAAAGGAGAATGCCAATGAAACACGCCTGTTACCGGCTGCCGGCTGACAACACTGTTGAAATATAGTCAGCCACGCAACCTTATACAGGTAAACACACCAACGAATCCACCCCAAACAAGAACGACCCGAGAATTGTCCCCTAACAATTTGACATATTGAGAGAATTACAAAACGCTCCATTTTTGCGGGAAAATCTGCATCGAAAAAGAACTTGCGTTGCTTCTGTTCCCGGCCTTACAATTGAAGGCCATTAAATCGTAGGGACATGTTCCGCCAAGGGCGGGAAATGCACGAAGCACCAGGTACTGTTTTGATCAGGTAAACCTGCAAAAGCAGCCAGATTTCTTCTTCTTCCATTCCCCCCTTCGGGGGGTGGGGGGCTAGGAGGGCTTGGCTACGGGGCAAACCGGTTGTCAGCCAAATTACAAATAACGCTGACAGCCCAAAAATAATTATTAACCGGGTTTTCCAATCACCCCTCCTTGGAGGGGCGGGGGGGAGGCTCTTAAATTTTAAAACAATGAAAAAGCAAATTTTATTCTTAGCGATGTTTACAATGGCGTTAATTTTCGCCGGTACTTCTACTGCCTGGGGGCAGTTAAGTCCAAGAACAACTCCTGCGGTTATCACTCCTTTAGGTTGTGCCGGGACTGCGAACTTTTTGCACCCAATTGCGGGCGTACCTTATACCTATCAAATGGATGGAACTACTGGTCCTGAAGATGTAATTGGATGGACATGGTTCGCAACTAAAAACCCTGCATTTATTGCTGCACCAAATGTTTTAAGTGCGGATTCTTTAAATGCAAATACTGTAGGAGAATTACTGGAAGCTAGCGGGAATTATGGAGTTTTAGGTTCGGTTACGAATTCAGTTAGTATAACCTGGTCTCCAGAAATTCTGGCAAATACATTATACCAGGGTCCTGCCAGTACAACCGTGTTCCCATCTCCAACTTTTGTTGTTGGTTATGGTAAAGGGCAGAATTGTGCCGATAATATACAGGTGTTCGAAATCAATCCGATAATGAACTTTACCCTTGACATTGCCAATATTGATGCAGCAGGTGCAACCTTAGCATGGGATGCTGCAACAGCTCAGTGTGTGGATGTAGTGCAAAGCGCTACCTATAATAGTGGTACTGATGCAATAGATATGAACTATGGTAAAGATACCCTTTACTTCGAAGTCGTTTCAGCCAACTTTGTAAACAGCTGGACTCCTACTTTCACAAAAATAAGCGGATTAAATGGCGTACAAACGGCAGAACTTGGAATGGCAACATCATTGGTAAATGCCCGTGCTGGTACTTTCATTGCTGGTGGAACAACAAACTGGACTGCCGCAAGCACTAACTGGGCTACAGGCGTTGCATTAACTTCAACAAATCCTGCTGATGTGGCAAATGGAGTTTCTGTTTTTGTAAGAGTAATTATTAGCAATTTAACTTATGAATCATTGGCTGCAAATCCATTTGTACTTGCTGCTGATGCAATAGATGCTGCTTCTCCGGCAAAATGGGATATGGAAGAAGAAGATTGTACTGCTCCTGGCACAAATTTAGCCGATCAGATTGACCGGGCTACTCATACTGTTAATCCTCGTCCTATTATTGTTGGTTCTAATGTTCCTGATAGCAATGCGTTAGCTCCGAATGATATAATTATTAAAACTCCATAAGAATAAGTTAATGGAATTTGCTTTTTCATAACCAAAGATAACCTTGTTCCGGTTGCCTCCCCTGGAAGCCTCTCCGTCAACTGACGGAAAGGAAGAAGGGGAGGGCCGGGGGAAGGCTTTCGGAAAAACAGTTCAGAGTTCAGAGTTTAGAGTTCAGAGTTTGGAGTTTGGAGAAGTCGGAAGACGGACGGCAGAAATGCATGAATGCGAAAACCAGGAACTTGGAACTTGGAACCCGGAACTTGCAAGTGTGGTTATGAAAGAGGCAAAACGGGATTAAAACATTTAAAAACAAAACGCATGGAAAATATAAGTATCAAGGTACATCCGCCCTGGTATGCACGGGGCACACCAGTTACCAGCACCCGCGATGGCCCGCCAATGGCATTGAGCGATAAACCGCTTTTTGCCATTCGCGAAGGGCCGTCAGCCAGGGGCAAACCACCGGAAATTTCCCGCCTCTGGCTGACTTCTTTTTTTGCCGTTTTCAACGCACAAAACAGCATGTACAGCCGGAGGTGTGCCATGTTGGGAAGGAACACTGACTTGTCAGCGTGCGCAGCTCCTGACAACGTCAAAATGGAAATGGAAGACGTCAAAATGGAATTGAATGAAGGGTTGGTTGGCGATTTCGAAACGATTGACGATTTCGGAACGGTTAACGCTGACAGGTCCGGGGACGCTGTCAGGTCTGAAAAACGTACTATCGTTGACTTTGACTTGTCAGCGTGCGCAGTTCCTGACAACGTCAAAATGGAAATGGAAGAAAACGTCAAAATGAAGGTGGATGATAACGTCAAATTGAAATGGTTGACGCTGACAGGTCTATTGACGCTGTCAGGTCGGGGAATGAATAATATAATAACAAATTTTAATTAAATGGAACATGAGCATTTGATACAGGGGAATTACTACCACATATTTAACCGTGGTAACAACCACTGCAACTTGTTTGAAAAGCCTGCTGAATTTGAACACTTCCTGTGGTTATATGACAAATATATCTCGCCGGTTGCCGATACTTTGGCCTGGGTGCTGATGCGGAATCACTTTCATTTATTGGTTTATTTAAAAAAAGATGTCGTATATAAGTATTCAATTGAAACGTTAAATCGAATATCGCCCGATAAAATCTGGTATGAAGACCATAAATGGGAAACTGTTGATGCAGATTTGTCAGCGTTCGCAGAACCTGACAACGTCGAGATGAAAATGATTGACAACACCGCAGTTTTTAACGCTGTCAAGTCTAAAGACGTTGACAGGATAAAATTAAAATCCCCGGTTCCATATCGTCATTTTTCCCATTTGTTCAACGCCTATAGCCGATATTTACAAATTCGCATCGGACGAACCGGCAACTTATTTGAGCGGCCTTTTAAACGCAAATTGGTTGACAATGATGAATACCTGAAAAGAGTCATTTTATATATTCATCAAAATCCTGTACATCATGGATTTTGCACTCATCCGCTGGAATATTCGTGGTCAAATTACATTTCGTGTGTTTCAAAAAAGCCGACAAAACTAAAACGCGATGAGATTCTACAATTGTTTAACGGCACGGAAAATTTTGAATATCAACACGCTCAGGAAATAAATATTGGGGAAATTGAAAAATGGTTAGAAATCGCACCATTGGAATTACATGATTTTGATTTATCTAAACAAGACGCTGATATATCTGAAGCCGAAATTTCTGATGATGAAATATTTGACGATGAGAGAGCTTGTCCCGATCTATCGGGATCCAGGGACGCTGTCAGGTCGGAGGAGGATGTTGACTTGTCAGCGTTCGCAGAACCTGACAACGTCATAATGAACGGTAAAGCTGGAAATTGACAGAGTTCAACAGTAAAAAAATGAAGCAACTGTTTTACAATATGATTTACCGGACACTGGGAATTCTCCTGGTGGTTCTGACTGTGGCAACTGCCATGGCCCAGAAACATATATCTCATATTGAAGTCGAACAGTGCGAGACATTTGAATTTAGTGTTGTTGACTGGCCCGGCGACAGATATACCTGGGATTTATATACCGAATTACAGTGGGATTCGGTAAACTTTGCAACCCAAAAAGGCAATGTTGAACCCGGTGTTTATTTCGAGAAAGGAATGTACGAAGGATCAACAGTTCGTGTAAACTGGCTCGACCCGGGCAAATATTTCCTGAGGGTGATGGTTTGGGACGAGGTAGGTTGTACCAATAACCTGCTTGTATTTTCAGTCGATGTGCTCGAACACAAGCCTGAAGCAACTGTTGTGGGCGACTCGCTTTGTTATGGCGACCCGGTGGTGTTTAAAATTGTACTCACCGGCATGGGACCGTGGGATTTGAAATATACCTATGGCGATGGTTCCGCATCAATTAATCTGAATGGGGTTGTGGAACCGGAACAAACGGTAAAACTGCCTCCTTTACCTGTTGGTACAACCGAAGTATGGGTTCAGGAAATTATCGATCAGTGCAGTAGTAATTTAATACCATCGGATAGAGGAAGGATTGTTATCTTCCCAAAACCTGTAAATTCGAAAATTTACCAGGTTGATAATTAGCTTGTGTTATGATAACTGATAATTTTGGCAAATGCGTGAATGAATAAATGAGTGAATGAATGAAAGAAAGTAAAACAAATAAAAAATAAACAAAGATTCCCGTTCCTCCCCCTTGGGGGAGCCAGAGGGGGCTTAATTATGAAAAAGTTGATGTACATAATCATGTTCCTGCTGATTGCTGCAAATGTTGCGGCACAGGGAACCTATGTCATCGACATGGTATGCGTTGGAGCCGACAGATATTACCGCATTAACGGCGAAAAAGGATCAACTTACGAATGGTATATAAAAGATACGCTCGGAAACGAAATTGCCAAACCAACAAATATTGACTTTTGGGTAGAAAACAGTAACGGTGATACAACACGGGGAAGCGAAATTAGTGTCATTTGGAGCAATGTTGGCATGTTTAATTTATCAACGCTGCATTATTCATCGCATGGCTGCGATACCGTTGAACAGGGATGGGTTGAAGTGTATGAACCCCCCGGTGCCGATGCAGGACCCGATCTAATGGTTTGTGTTAACGAAGCTGCTGTACTATCGACGGATACAGCATGGAGTTTCAGCAGCTTATTGTGGACATCGGCCGGAGATGGAACATTTAGTGATGGTTCACAACTACACCCAACCTATTTTCCCGGAAAAGCCGACAGTATTGCAGGGAAAGTAGTTCTTATAATCACCGCCAGCGAAAGGATAAAAAATACAACCTGCAAACCCGCCATCGATTCAATGGAAATTCGTTTTAGTAATCCGTCAGTCATACTGTCATCCGCCGGCCTGCTTTGTTACAACGATAGCACGGGCTGGGCAAAAACAACTGTTACCGGAGGAATTGAGCCATATAAATATACCTGGACAGGCCCCGGAACTTTTACATCATACGGCGATTCTGTTTTTGGGTTGGCGCCCGGTATATACATTGTTACGGTAACCGACAGCATTGGATGTATGGTTATCGACTCTGTTGAAATTACTGAGCCTTTGGAATTGTTGGCCACAATTTTTGCGGATGTTCAGCAAATTTGCGATGACGATACCATTCACCTCAAAGCAAATCCGCAGGGAGGGACCGGAAATTATACTCATTTATGGTCAGGCAACGGTGCAGTTTATTTAAATGATACCGGCTCATTAACACCCTATTTTAATGGCGCTGTTGCAGGGTTATATACATTAATTTATTCTGTTACCGATGAAAACGGTTGTGTAGCCATGGATACAATGGATTTAACCATATTGCCAAAAGATACAATAACTTTCGATACGATAATCTGTATTAAGGAAGCGCCATTTGCATGGTACGGCAAAAATTAATTCGCCACCGGAATTTACACCGATACCTTATCGCAGGCAAATGGCTGCGATACGATACTGATACTCGATTTGACAGTGATGCCAAAAGATACCATAACCTTCGATACAACAATCTGCGGCACCGAAGCGCCATTTGCATGGTACGGCAAAGATTATTTTAAAACCGATGTTTACATCGATACCCTTCCGGCATTAATTGGTTGCGACACCATCTTAATTCTGAATTTAACAGTGCTGCC
>CAMTWS010000123.1:0-4169 GCA_947085485.1 uncultured Prolixibacteraceae bacterium | reverse complement strand
GCTCCGAAAAGTCCTTTGACCCCCTAACCCCCAAAGGGGGGACTTCCTAATTCAATGATTTTCAGATGTTCCCCTTTGGGGTTAGGGGTCAAACAGATGAAAATTATTGAATTTCCGACTTTTCGGAGTAAGCTCAATTTTAGATATTGAAAATGCAGAATGGACTAAAAAGACAGGTATAAAAATGTCTCGGCCGGATGCTGATTGTGTTCATAGTGAAGGGTTTTATTTTTTTGACATCAATATTCATAGAACAATGATTTTGATAGTTTTTGAGGATGATGAAGCAACGGTTATTTGGGGAGGTTCTCATGATGAATATGATAAAACTTTTAAAGGCAATAAAGCCGCAATTGAAAAATGGTTAAGAATTCAAAAATTGATTTAAAATGGATAATTTATCGATACATAACATTCAGAAATTAAAGTCGTTAACTAACGAATTAGAGTACGAAAGAGCAACCTCTCTTTATTTAAAGCTAAGGGTGCTAATTAAAGAGGATGAATCATACATTATTGTTCGCAAGCATCTTCGTGAGCTTATTAAAAAGTACGAGCAAGATAATTGGTCAAATGAAAATTCAATTACCGACAATCAAATAAAAGAGAGCGATTTAGCAGAGTCATTGGTTCAAGCAGAAAATGAGTTTTATCACAATAGAAAAATATTGATAATAAAAAAATTAAAGTTGTTTGGATTGAATCAAAATGATTTTGCAAAGATTTTAGGGCATAGAAAAGGGTACATGTCTGAACTGGTTAATGGACTAAGGCCATTTTCAAAAGAGGATATTATTGTAATAAATCGACTATTAAAGATTAAATTGGATGATTTAATACCCACATTTATCAAACAAGACAAAGCGGCACATATTAAAAAGACCCTTAATTCTTTGTCAAACAACAAGATAAAACTTACAAAAAAGGATTTTGATTTGCAATTAATTTGAATAGAAGTTATTTCTTTTTCTTCTTCTTTTTAGCCAAATACTCTCGCTGCTCTTTTTCGTTTTCGCGAATCAGTTTTTCCCAGTTATTATCAGTGTCTTTCGTGAAGTCCAGCGTTTCGCGGTAAGCGTTTTTGTCTATTTCCATTACTGTAATTTCCTTGTCGAGAAACGATTCAATTTCAGCTAAAATTTCTTTCTCTTCGGAACTGCAAAACGAAACTGCCTGCCCTTTTTTTGTGCCGCGGCCGGTTCTGCCAACCCTGTGAACATAGTTTTCAGGAACCTCCGGGAGGTCGTAGTTTACCACAAAATCAACATTTGGAATATCGATTCCACGGGCGCTGATGTCAGTGGCAATCAGCAGTTTCAGGGGTCCGGTTTTAAAATCGTTTAAAGTATTGGTGCGTTCGGTTTGTTCTTTGTCGCTGTGGATTGTGGCGCTTTTTATTTCAACGCGTTCCATGGCTTTTTTAACCCGCTCGGCCCGGACTTTTGTACGCACAAAAACAAGCACTTTGCTTTCGGGATTTTCGTCAATCAACCGTTCCAGAAATGCACGTTTATCATCCATTTCGATAAATGCCACAAAATGCTCAATGTTTTTGGCAACAGGGTTTTTTGGCGAAATCTGAATTCTAATCGGTTTTGTTACCAGCGAGTAAGCCAGTTTTTTAATTTTTGGGTTGATGGTTGCCGAAAAAAACAGGGTTTGCCGTTTTGCAGGCAGGTGCCGCATCAAATCGTTGATGTCTTTAATAAAACCAAGGTCGAGCATGTGGTCGGCTTCGTCGAGAATCAGGACTTCAATTCCGTATAATTTTAAATGTCCCTGGCTTACCAAATCGAACAACCGGCCAGGGGTTGCAACCAAAATATCAATGCCATTTTCGAGGGCAGCAATTTGGGGCGCCTGGTCAACTCCACCAATAATACCAAGGGTTTTAACTCCTGTATTGCGTGCCAGGGCAGTAAAAACTTCGGTTATTTGTTGTGCAAGTTCGTGGGTGGGGACCATAACCAAACATTGAATGTTATTGGTACGTTTTGTTTTTTTTGCAATTTGAATTTTATGAATTACCGGAATGGCAAAAGCTGCCGTTTTTCCGGTACCGGTTTGGGCGATTGCCAAAACATCTTCACCCTTTAAAATGGGCGGAATTGCTTTAAACTGTATGTCGGTAGGTCTCCTAAAGCCTTGTTTTTCAAGATTTTTTTTGAGTTCAAACGAAATGGAATACTCCTCGAATTTCATGAATATGGAATTTAAAACGCAAAGATAGATTTTAGTTTAGAGTTTCGAGTTTAAAGTTCAGGGTTGTTCAAATGTCATCAACATACATTGCAAGAACTTTCATTTTTCAATCGAAGATTTTAACAGATCTTCGCCTTTTTTGTCAATCCATGCAAACAATGCAGCTCTTTCTTCATCGGAGAGCCTGGCATCTTTGTGCATAATTACATAGGATTTTAAGGGCATGGCTTTTTGTTCAACTTCCTTCCTGATATCTTCAAGCGTACCTATTTTATCGTAATTGTCCATTTCTCCCCATTCCGAAAAATTCAATTCCTTTTTTCCTTCGGCAATATGCTTGTTTACCATCCACGAAACAGGTGCAATATTATTATACCATGGGTAATTGGTATTGTTTGAATGGCAATCAATACAGGCATTTTTAAGCATCTGCTGTACATTTTCAGGAAGTTGCTCCTGCTTGAAAATATGGTTTTCTGAAATTTCGCTACTGTTTTTTTGTGGTTGAAAAAACTGTATTACAACAAACGTTATTAAACCAATTGCTAATATAATTTTTATAACTAAACGCATAGCAAACAATAGTTTTACTGCATTAAAGTTTTTGCTTCAGTATTTGCCCAGTCCATTAAAACCTTTTTTTCGGCATCGGTAAGTTTTTTGTCCGGGAATTTTTCCAGAAATTTTTCCGGTGGCATTTCGTTTTTTTCCAATGTTTCTGCAATGTCTTTAAAACTGGCAATCATCTTGACTTTCGTAAGGCTGTCCAATGTTTTAAGGTCAAGTTTTTCTTTGGCTTTATCGTTTTTCGAATCGGTGTTGTGACAGCCAAAGCATGATTTTTCGATGATTGCTTTTACATCATCGGGCATTTTAAAGGGTTTTAATGGTTGTGGTTTTTCTGCCGCTACAGCTAAAAACGATGCAAACACGAAAACAACAAGTACAATGGAAAAAATTCTTTTGTTACGCATAGGATTTTCTTTTAAATGATGAATAATTATTGCCAATTTACAATATTATTGCCTAATAAACACCCTAATTACAATTTTGTTTAGTTTTTTAACATCGCACAGAAGGTTGTAAAACGATTTTAAAATATATTTTTGTTTTTTTAATTTGAATACATGATTTTATATCGCTTTTTCCGGTTGCTTTTGTTAATTGTTTTAATAATCCCTGAAATTGGTAATGCACAAATTTCACAGGGTGGAACTCCCATGAAAACTTACGGATTAAAAAGCTCCCGTCGGAAGGTAATCGAAATGCCGCCTGTTAACAACTTCGCATTAATTGAAAGTGATGCTGAAATTCAGGAACCGGGAAATAAATTGAAACCTTTCCGGTTTGCTTATCCAATCGAAGTAAATTTAACAACCGATAATTCGGGTGAATGGTTGCAGGGTGAAATCGGATTTCAGGTTTGGAAACTTACTATTCGATCAGCAGGTGCAAAATCAATCAATTTAATTTTCGAAGAGTTTAATATCCCTGAAAATTCACGGCTTTTTATTTACAGCGAGAGCGATAATTACCTGTTAGGCGCCTTTACCAGCGTCAACAATAATACTTCCGGAAAATTTGCCGTGTCGCCGGTATTGGGCGATGAAATTACAGTTCAATTTGAAATACCTGAAGAACATTTTCAAAGTAGATACTTTCGAATCTACAGGGTAAATCATGATTATGTTGGGATTTTAAAATCGGGAGTAAGAAGGCCGCTTGGTAAAATTGCCGGCGCGTGTAATATTGATGTAAACTGTAGCGCCTGGAGTGATTGGAGTGAAGTGAAAAACTCGGTTTGCCGGATGATTGTTAACGGGGTTGAAGTTTGTACGGGCGTATTGGTCAACAATACTGCTGAAAATCAGAAACCATACATTTTATCGAATGCACATTGTTACGACCGTAAGGAATACGCTGAAACCACTGTTTATGCGTTTAATTACGAAAGTCCATTTTGTGCT
>CAMTWS010000122.1:0-8864 GCA_947085485.1 uncultured Prolixibacteraceae bacterium | reverse complement strand
TTTCCAAGGGGGACGAGCTTTGATGCGGCTTTACAGAGTTTTTGGGAAGTTACCAAGGAGAGCGTCCCCCTTCTATGTTGGTTGTATATATTCGACAAATAAGGTAATAAGGTTAATATCATAGACATTAATTTTCTACTAAGGTTAAAATATTGAAAATAATGATTTTATGTTTTCGAGAAGACCTTATTTTTTTCCATCAGACCTTAGTAAAAAGGGTAACAGGAGAAAACCAACCTTATTACCTGCCTGCGGCTGGCAGGCCTCATTAATCAATAATGAAAAAATGCCGCCATATATTATTTCATTAATATCCTGTTTAACTAATTCTATATGTGAATATTACATAGTATGAACTAAAATGAAAACCTTTTGAAAAATCACTGAAAAATCGGGAGGAAACCAAAGGGGGATTAGATTTGATGAATACTACCCGCAAACCAGGTAAAAGAATAGCAAAGTAATCAGCGATTCATTTTTGAAGTGTTCTTTTAAAAATGAAACAGCACGGTACAAATGGTTTTCAACCGTGCGTTTCGAGAGGTTGAGTTTTTCGGCTATCTCTTCGCTGGTCAACCCTTCTTCTTTGCTTAGCTGAAATATTTTTTGCTGCTGTTCGGGCAGTTGCGCCACCAGTTTTTGCAGATTCTCCTGCATTTCGTCGAAAACAACCGTGTGCCACGTGTTGTTTGAAGTGGTTTCGAAATTTGCACGGGCAAAATCGTTAAAGGCATTTTCGATGTTTTTATGCCTAACAAAATCGTAAATGGTGTTTACCGCAACTTTAAAAATAAAGGATTTGATATTTTTCGACTGGTCGATCGTTTCGCGTTTTTCCCAAATTTTCAGAAATACATCCTGTACGAGTTCTTCTGCATCGGCCTGGTTTTTCAGGTACGACAGCGAAAACTGGTAAATTCGGGGTGCGTACCTTTCAAAAAGTTCCTGATAGGCATTTTTCTCACCGGCATTTATTTTCCGGGCTAATTCGGCATCGCTTATATTTTCGAAAAGTTTCAACTCAAAGTTTGATTTTGATTGCGTAAATGTAAAAGAATTTGGAAGAAAATTCACTTCAGGAAAACTTTTATTCCATTTCAACCTCATGAAAAATCAGCTCGTTTTTAACCGATTTTGAATGAAATAACAAGATATTCAGAACTCGTCACGTTAAAAAAACAACAGGCTGTTTTTCTCACTAAATTTCAATCAGTAGGTAGAGAATGTAAAGCATTATTTTATCTTGTATATTCGATAATTTACATGTATATTTGTCGAATATAAACGACAAATACAGATGGATAAGGAAACTGCAAAACTTTTAATCGCTGAATATCAACAGAAAGCAGTTGAGGTTTCATTTCAGGAAAGTTCGTATAAAATTGAAAACAATCTCAATTATGTGTTTGCAGGTTTGCGGCGTGTTGGCAAATCCTACCTGATGTTCCAGCAAATACGTCATCTTTTGGATGCAGGACTTTCGAAAGAGGAGGTTCTCTATTTTAACTTTGAAGATGACCGTATAGCTTCGTTGGATATAGAAGATTTAGACCGGATAAAAATTTGCTACGAAGAGATGTTCGACTGTAAACCGATATTTTTTCTCGATGAAATACAAATTGTTGATCGTTGGGAAAAATTTGCCCGCCGGATTGCCGACCAGGGTTATCGGGTCTATATAACCGGAAGTAATGCGAAAATGCTTAGCAGTGAAATAGCTACAACTTTGGGTGGAAGATACATCATTCAAAATGTTTATCCATATTCGTTGCCGGAATATCTGATTTCGATGGGCATTGATCTGTCAGACAAGAATTTTGCTTATCGCTATCGTACAGAAATTGTAAAAGCTTTTGAAAATTATTTCCGCAATGGCGGCTTGCCGGAAGTGATTAAAATTACCGACAAACGTGCATGGTTAAGCAGTCTTTATCAAAGGATATTTTTTGGTGATTTGATAACCCGATACCAGATACGCAACGATTTTGCACTCCGTGTGCTCATCCGGAAATTAGCCGAAAGCGTAAAGCAACCTACGTCATTTAACCGATTGGCCAATGTTGTATCTTCATCAGGTAAAAAAATCAGCACTGACACGGTGATTGATTATTTGGGCTATTTAAAAGAGTCGTGGTTGATATTTCAGGTTGAAAATATTTGTGCAAAATTGGCCGAAAAGGAGGCAAACAAAAAATACTATTTTATCGATAATGGCATTCTTAATCTTTTCCTGGCCGATCCTTTAACTTCATTATTGGAAAACCAGGTGGCTATCCAGCTACGGCGTTTGTATGGCGATGAAGTTTATTTCTACCAGCATGGCATTGAGGTGGATTTCTACATTCCGGACGCACAATTAGCAGTGCAGGTAAGTTATAGCTTACTTGATATAGAGACCCGCAAACGTGAGATAAATGCACTGTTAAAAATGTCAAACCGTATCGATGTTCGTAAAATGATAGTAATTACCAAAGATGAAGAAGAGACTATTTTGGAACAGGAAATACAAATTGAAGTAATTCCGGCGTGGAAATGGTTGTGTAGCTAAGGTATGTGATTAAATTTCCAACCCAACTCAAAACTCATCAAACGAAATGGAATCTTCGTTAACACCCAAATTTTTGAGCATATTCAAAGTTGCTTTAATCATGGCAGGCGGACCACACAGGTAGTACTCAATTTCACGGGGATTTTTGTGAGTGCCAAGATAATTGGATAACACTACGTCATGAATATAACCAACACTGCCATTCCAGTTATCGTTTTCGCTGACGTTGGATACAGCCTGATGGAAAGCGAAATTTTCATTTTCGGCTTCCAGCTTTTTGAAATAGTCGTCATAAAAAATATCGTTAACCGAATGTGCCCCGTACCAGAAACTCACCTTTCGTTTTGTTTTTTCTGTTTCGAATAAATACGATAAATGCGAGCGCAACGGCGCCATGCCAGCACCCCGGCCAATGTAAACCATCTCGTGGTCTGATTTTTTAATCCGGAAATCGCCAAATGGCCCGGTTAACTGAACCTCATCGCCTGATTTCAGATTAAATACGTACGAAGAACCAACTCCCCCACTCACATTGCTTCCGGCAGGTGGAAAAGCGATCCGCACATTAAATTTCAATACAGAAGCTTCGGCAGGATTGGTAGCCAGCGAATAATTCCGTTTCGAATAAATTGGAGTTTCTGCCCCATTTTCAAACAGGCCCTTTTCTTTCCAGATTTGGCGGTATGGTTCGTCAATGTAAAATTCGCTGAACCTTGTTTTATGCGGTGGAATTGTAATCTGAATATATTGCCCGGGGTGAAACGAAAATCGTTCACCATCAATTGGTTCAAGGGTCAGTTCCTTAATAAACGCTGTTATATTCCGGTTGCTGACAACGCGAAATGTGGTTTCATTTTCCTTTAAAATGAAATTATCATCGCGAACCTCCGATAAATTCAAAACCACCTGATTATCCGCAACTTCAACCGGAAATGTTTTCAGACCAACACAAACAGGAATGCGCACCGGAGATCCGTCCTTCAGGTTAAAACGCCCGTTGTGTTTGGCACATTCGATTATATTGCCAATAACCACACCTTCGGCCAAATGGGCATTTCCGTGTGTACAAAATCCTTCGGTAGCATACAATTCATTATTTGTTGTCCGGTAAACCGCATAAGTTTTTTGCTGAAAATCCAACCGAACCACTTCACCTTTTGGTAAATCATCAATTTTGCAAACCTCAATTTTGCCCTCTTCCGATAAAGCCGAATCGCGTGTAAAAATATTTTTGGTTGTGTTTAAAGCGGCATTTTTTCTTTCGGGAAGTTTGCGTTCGACAAAATACGACGGGTCTTTCACCTGTTTCAGAATTGCCGGGATAATTTCGCGAAAAGCTTCGGTGATGCTTTTATACGGGGGCGGACAATCATCTTTTATCAATTCGTGTAATTGCGGAAGAGCATGGTAAGGAACCAACGGGAACATGTGATGCTCGATGTGGTAATTCATGTTCCAGTATAAATAACGGTGAATCCGGTTCATATAAACTGTGCGGCAATTCAGGCGGTGATCGAGTACGTTTTCCTGAAGTCCGGCATGTTGGGTTAAACCGTAAACGGGCATCAGCCAGCCGCCCAGAAAAGTTGGCAGCCCAACAAACATTAACGGGAGAATACTTCCATAAAAAACAGACAACCCTATCACAAAAGCATAAATTGCAATATAAATCCGAGCTTTAAAAATAACTGTGGCATATTCACTTTCAGGCAGGTAGGTAGCCACTTCGGCATCGATTCTACCGGTAGCGTGAATCCAGACTTTTTTCATTTCGCGTATAGAGCTGCGCAGGCCAATAAATCCAAGCAGGATGTTTTTGATTTTAGGTGGCCGTGGAACCGCAATTTCCGGATCCCTTCCCCAAATAATGGTATCACTGTGGTGCCGGGTATGGCTCCACCGCCACACAGTTGATTGCCGGAAGACCATAAATGATGCTATTTCGTACAAGGCGTTGTTCATCCAGTCGGTTTTAAAAGCAGTACCGTGGCTTGATTCGTGCCACCTTGAATCGGACGTTGATGCGTACAAAACACTGTAAACAACATAGGGAAGTATAGCCAGCCACGTTCCCCACCAAAGAAAAACCAGATATCCTGAACCAAAAAGCAGGCTAAACCAAATAATGGTATCGCGAATAGCAGGGCCATTTTTTCTGACAAGCAACCGGCGCATATTTTCGCGCGATATTGGCGATTGATACCATTGGGCATTGGCAAGGCCAAGGTCAATAACTTTTTGTGATTCTGCACCTACTAAACTGTAATCCCGTACCATACCAGTTTATTTATTAATTCGATTGTTTATCAGAAAACTGTGATTTCAACATATTCATCATGTAAACATTGATGTCCCACTGATTTGAAATGGGCTGCTGTGTAAAAGGCATGCTGGTCATATACGGAAACGGGCCAAATTCGGGAGTGATGGTGAACACCGGCCATCCTGCTTTTCTGTGGTTTTCAACAATCCGCTTCCACCAGCCAGTATGGATATCAACGGCTTCCTGCCATTCTGGTACACGCGGGTCGGGAACCTGCGGACCTTCGGGAAAACCAACCCTTGCATGAATGTGGTCGGCACGGCTGATTGCCAAATCTACTGCAGGTTGCTGATCGTGCAAAAACGATTCGGCAACGTTGCACCAGTGCGACAGGTCGAATCCGAGACGCAAACCGGGTATGCGGGTCAGATATTCAGTAGTAATATGGGCAGCAAAACTAAACTTGCCACGATGGGTTTCGTGAATAATTCTGATGCCATATTGCTGAGAAACCTCCGACGCGATTTGTATCAACTCAGCATTTTGTTTGAATGTAAAAAAATCTTTGCCGGTTTGTGAGTTAATAAACAGCGGATTTGCCGTAGCAAGATTGATGAGCCTCGAACAGTATTCAGTCTTATGTTTTTCGAAATTGATATCAGCCGTTTCCCAGTGCTGTGCGATGAATAACAATCCATGATTGCTGATTGCTTCAAGTATAGCATTCTTTTCGTTTTGATCCAACGGCAGGCTCATTTCAACACCATCGTAACCGGCATTTTTTACATCGATCAAAAACGAATTAAAATCGAGGTGTTTTGATCCCCATTGCGGGCAAAAGTATTTGATTTCCATGATAACAATAACAATTAACAGTACCTGTTTTGTTTAGTTTGAGAAATATAAATTATCTGAAATGTTTGCAGGTTGATATGCAACTGTAATTTCGGCATTTAAAGGAGCATTTGTTTCAACCAGCCGGTTTGGCAGCACTTCTTTTACCAATTTCGAAAATACCTCGCGGTAAACCCAGTATCCTTTATCGAAATAGGTCTGCCCAACCGGGAACCCCAGCAATCCGATTTTACCACTAACGGCGGCAACCGAATAGTCGGTAACATGGTCGAAGGGCGATTGTTTATGACTTGTATAATGTTCGGCCGAGCGGTTAAAAAGCGGTTCGCCCAATTGAGCCAGGCTTTTTGCCGACGACTGAACTTTCCATTGCGAGGCACCACCATACAGGGCATAAGCATAACCGGGCATGTCGGGCACAAAATAATCATCAGCAACCAGGTAGGCAGGTTTAAAAGGCGATTGCCCATGCTGAATCATTCCGTATTTTTCGAGCCACGACTTGCTGGTTTCTTTCGAAATTCCACCATTGTGGCAAACGATTACAGAACCTCCTTTTTCAATGAAAAGGTGCAGACGGTTAATTGTTCTGTCATCGGGCATCAATTCGTCAGGAATAACAACCAGTCCATATCTTTCCCACTCCATTTCGGGCTCCAGCAAGTCAAACTGAATGTGCATCTCAATCATCAGTTTTGTAATTCCCATCAGGTATTGCTGCCGAAGGCGATCCAGCGGCTCATTTGGTATTAAAAGAACAGCTTCGGTAACCGGCGATGCCTGCCGGAGCCAGGGTTCGGTTTTTTTGATTCGTCCGAACGATTTTCCCAGTACATGATAAACCGCACGGTCAAGAACTCCATTGGGTGGCATTTGGTCGCCAACATCGCAACGTGTTGAATTGGCAACCAGACTGGCTAATTCAACATCGAGCTGCTGAGGTAATTTTAAACCGCCAAAATCGGCCCACGACGAGACAAAACGGCCCGTCATACCAAAAACAGGCAAACCAAAATTACGCTGGTAACGCAAATGCATCGGGGCAAAAAAGTATCCCCACTGCGGATCTGTTGGCAAGGCTTCTATATCAATATTGTCGAGCATTCCGGCACGTTCGCTTACCCTGCCAATGCCAATATCGTTAAAATCGACCTGGCAGTTCTTCCGGGTTTGGTGAACCAAATCCCTCATTCGTACATGAAAATCAAGAAAATTTTTATTCTGATGTGCCCGTTGCACTTCTTTGTCAAAAGGATCTTTACCTGTGGCTTTTATCTGCCTGACACACTCGTTGCAGTAACATTCGCGTTCAATTGGTTCGGCCATGTCGAGCCATGCGCCATTGAGTTCGTATTTGGCAACAAATTCCTGAATATGACTGGCCATCAAATCAACAAAATCTTTATTGCCCAAACACAAAGCAGTCCATCCGGGAGTTTCTCCGGCTTTTGGACGCCAGTCGGTACCATCTTTTCGCTTCATATTCCATTCGGGATGGGTTTCGGCAAGGTAGTTATCCCAGGCGGTACAGTAATAGGCGTAAACTTCAATATTACGTTCGCGGCATGCTTTTACCTGCTCTCCCAGCAAATCGAACGACAGGCCCGGATGAACGGGGCCATATTTACTGGGGTAATAGAAATACCCATGCATATCTTTGGCAAAAACCACAATGCTATCCACATTTCCGGTAACCAACTGGTCGCCCCATTGTTTTGCATTGAACTTAGCGCCAATTTTGGGTTGATGGTGTGAGTTGTGAAAATCGAGGTGTACTTTCCGCCATGGTGTTTTGAAACCGGCAAAGCGGTTGTCGATCCAGATTTTTGGTGAATCTCCCGAAAAAGCAGCAGGAGAAGCAGACCCGGAAAAAACATTTAACGGAAGTACCTGCGTAGCAGCCACTCCCATTCCAACGGTGGCTAAAAACTGACGACGGTTGACTTTTGATTTCATGGTATTGATTTAGTATGTAGTTTATTCTTATTTTCCGTTCATAATTAGCTGTTCGCCAATATAACTTCCGTAACTGGTTATGCAAAACGAAGCAATCAGTATTAACAAACCTGCAATCAGCAATATGTATGTCTGCAATTTAACACTTTTCCATTCCTTCATCAAAACACCCACAATGTAGCTGAAGAAAATGAGCATCGACATGTGCAGCACCCAACTCGCAAACTGGAAGTTGCCCATTTTAACATGCCCAAGTCCGTAGAAGAAAAACTGGAAGCACCAAAGCGAACCGGCCAGAGCCGACCAAAGCCAGTTTCGGATAATCGTATTTCCCGCCAATCCCTTTTGCGGAAGAAACTCCTTCAATGTTCCATTCCTGAATCCGGCCACCAGAAACCAAATTAGGTTAACCACAAAACATCCCGAAGTTGAAATGACCAGTTTGGCATTTCCTTCGAAATGTCCCGCCCCGTTTTGTGCCGCCATATCGGCAATGGGTTTTCCGTACTCGAGCGAAAGGTTGAAAACTCCTGAAAGCACCCCGGCAACAATGGTAAGCAACAAACCCACCATCATATTAAACTTAACTTTCCCGGCTGCTGCAGCGTTCAAATCCTTTTCTTTTTTGAATCCTGCCCACCCGCAAATTATCACACCAAGTACCGACATTATCATTCCCGCAAGAACAATTCCTCCACCGGGTTTTGTAAAAAAGTCGCCAAGTCCGCCAAAAATCATCAGTGGAAAAATGGTGCCTAAAACGGCTGAAATTCCAATAGCTAAAGTATATGTGAGCGAATATCCGATGTGTTTGATGGCTTTACCGAACGACATACCTCCAAAACCATAAACTGCACCAAGCGAAAAAGCGGCCCAAAATGGTTTTACCGGCGCATCAATCAGAATTTGAAAGAATCCCGGAACAGTTAGCCAGCCAATTACAAGCGGCATAATCACCCAGGCAATAAGCGCCTGTGCCAGCCAGAAAGTTCCCCACGACCATTTTCGGGTTTGTGTATTTGGCAGGTAACAACTTGCTGCCGAAATGCCGCCAATGGCATGCAGACCGGTTCCGAGAATTGGATTTGATGTAATCATATCAGTTTAAAGTTTGAGCTTACTCCGAAAAGTCGGAAATTCAATAATTTTCATCTGTTTGACCCCTAACCCCAAAGGGGAACATCTGAAAATCATTGAATTAGGAAGTCCCCCCTTTGGGGGTTAGGGGGTCAAAGGACTTTT
>CAMTWS010000121.1:0-8054 GCA_947085485.1 uncultured Prolixibacteraceae bacterium | reverse complement strand
TAATACCAGATTATCAAAACAATATTCTTACCATCAGGTTGCATTCGCTTTCTACTCCAAGGGCAAATCAGGCAGTGAAAGAATTATGTGCTTTCTTAAACCAAACAGAAACTTGTTTCCCTCTCACAAATTTAAAGCTGGTTTACCAAACAGTCGCGATTTAATTTGCGATAGTCTTGGATGTCTGAAGATAATGGAAGCCCTTTTGAAAACATGGACGAGTATATTAATACCGAAAAAGGCCGTCAGGCCTATTTGAACCGGTTGGAAATGCTTCGGAAGAGGTTTGGCGATAATCCTGCCATTTTTGGCTGGGAATTGTGGAACGAAATGAATGCCATCGAAAGTGAAGGACTGTGGGATTGGAACGAATACATGTTGCCAAAAGTTCATGCTATGTTTCCAAAAAATATGGTGATGCAAAGCCTGGGAAGTTTCGACCATGAAGGAACACGCAATGATTACCGGTACATTAACCGGATGCAATCGAATGATGTTGCGCAAATCCACCGCTACCTTGATTTAGGTGCATCGCTCGACATTTGCAAAGCGCCAATGGATATGCTTGCCGGTAATTCAATTGATGAACTTCTCTCGTATCAGGTTACAAAACCAATGCTTTTGGCCGAAGTGGGTGGCGTAAAACCAAAACATACCGGCCCCATTGAAATATATGCAACCGACATTGATGGAATACTGCTACACGATTTGCTTTTTGCCCCGTTCTTTAGCGGAGCAGCCGGCCCCGGACATGCCTGGCATTGGGACAGTTACATCGACAAAAACAACCTGTGGTATCATTTTCAGCGTTTTAGCGAAGCAATCAAAGGAATTGATCCGGTTCAGGAAAAATTTATTCCGGTTAAAATTCCTCATCCGAAATTGCGGATTTATGCTTTGGTTGGCAAAAAAACAATTTTATTGTGGTGCCGTAATGCTGAAAACGATTGGGAAAACGAATTTGTAAAAGGAGTATCGCCTGCCATTTTAAGTGGATTATCGGTTGATGTTTCAAGTTTGTTGGCTAAAAATGAAATTAAGGCAGCATCAATTTACGATCCCTGGAAAAATGAGTGGAAAAATGGAAAGAAAGTATCGCTGATTGTATTACCCGATTTTAAAAGGTCGGTTGTGTTGTTCATCGAAAAACTGATACCCCATTTTAGTCAGTTCAAAAGCATGTACGGCTGGGTTTTGATTAATGAACCCGGCGTTGGCGGTAAGGAAATAAGAGATTATTCAAAACGGCCTGAGCGAACTCAGCAAAGTTTCAGGCAATTTCGGCGTTGCCCCTTTTTGGGTGCAAACATAAGCCGCTGCCTGGGTTGCGGTTTCGTGTATTTTTTTCAATTCAATATTTTTCAAAAGGCCGGCAACCAAAATGGCAGTAAACGAATCCCCTGCGCCAACGGTATCGGCAATTTTTACCTTTGGCGCTTCCATAAACGATTTCTCGTTTTCGGTCATCAAAATGCTCCCTTTATCTCCTTTGGTTAAGGCAACCAATTTCAGGTTGAACTTTTGCATCAGTTGCACAAGCAGTTTTTCATCTTTACCTTCAATACCTAAAAGACCTGCCACAACGGGCAGTTCATCATCATTGAGTTTGAGGATGTTTGCCAGTCCAAGCGATTGTACAATAGTTTCGCGATTATAAAATAATTGCCGTAAATTAATATCAAACACCCTCAGACATTCAGTCCGGGTGGCTTTTAGAAAACTCAGGATGGTTTGCTGAGAAACCGGGTTCCGTTGTGCCAGGCTGCCAAAACAAACGGCGTCAACACTTTTGGCAAGTATTTCGAGCGAACTGTTCCAGGCAATATGGTCCCACGCAACGTTTTCATGGATAATGTAGGTTGGAATTCCATTGCCATCCAACGAAACGGTGACAGTTCCGGTCGGGTAGCCAGGCGTTTGCTGAACAAAACTTTTATCAAGGCCCAGTTCGTCGAAAAGTTCCAGAATTTCGTTTCCCGAAACATCTGTTCCAATGGCGCTGATGACAAAAGGCCGGCAACCCGCCTGAAAAGCATGGTACGCAAAGTTACAGGGCGCGCCGCCCAACTGTTTTCCTTCAGGAAGCAAGTCCCAAAGCAACTCGCCAATTCCGGCTATTTTACAGGTTTTCTGCATAGTTTTGCTTTTATCATTGCATTATGCTGATTTTGGTAGTTTTATCAGATTTCACATAGATCCAGATTACCATTTCAACACAGGTGTTTGCCCAGGAGATGTCAGATGTGAAACTGATAAAATGAGCAATGCAAAAAAACTTTTTATTGTTTTCATTTTTTATTGATCTGGTTCCTTTTTTATTTGCCGGTTTAAAAATAAATACGACAATAAATAAATACTTTTACTTTGACTAAAATAAAACATTTAAATATGAAATTGTTAAAATTATTTTTTTTGACTTATTTGCTTCTGATTTCAGCCCTTCTTTCTGCAAAAGAATACCATGTTTCGGTAAAAGGAAACGATTCGAACGAAGGGTCTGAACCGAAGCCGTTTAAAACAATTATGCAGGCTGTTCAATACGCCTTGCCCGGAGATGTAATTACCGTTCATGCCGGTACTTACAGGGAGTGGATAAATCCGTTGCGAGGCGGTGAAAGCGACTCGAAAAGAATAGTCTTTAGAGCTGCACCCGGCGAACAAGTGGAAATAAAAGGTTCAGAATTAATAAAAGGCTGGAAAAAAGAGAAAGGCGGAGTATGGAAAGTTGTTATTCCAAATACTTTTTTCGGCGATTACAATCCTTACCAGGATTCTATTTTCGGCGACTGGTTTGACCGAATGGGGCGAATTCATCATACCGGCGAAGTGTTTTTAAACGGGAAATCGCTTTACGAAAAGGAAACCCTTGATAAGGTCGCCAATCCTGTGGCCGATACCAATATTAAAGATTCCGAAGGTTCAACATACACATGGTATTGCAAAAGCGATAACAACAACACAACCATTTGGGCAAACTTTCATCAATTCGACCCAAATAAGGAATCGGTGGAGATAAGTACAAGACGGACCTGCATTTATCCTGAAAAACCCGGCATCAACTATATCACTATCAGCGGGTTCCACATCAGCCAGGCCGCTACGCAATGGGGAGCCCCAACTGCCGAACAGGTTGGAATGATTGCCACCCACTGGAACAAAGGCTGGATTATCGAAAACAACGTAATCAGCGACTCCAAATGTTCGGGCATAACACTCGGAAAAGAGCGTGGCACCGGGCACAACGTGTGGTCGGCCGATTTGGGGAATGTGAATAACGACGGCAACATTCATTACATCGAAGTAACATTCAGGACACTCCGAAATGGTTGGAACAAAGAAAATATCGGGTCGCACATTGTACGGAACAACACCATTTTTAACTGCGAACAAACCGGTATTTGCGGAAGTATGGGCGCGGCTTTCTGCACCATCGAAAACAATCACATCTACAACATCTGGACTAAACGGCAGTTTTCGGGCGCCGAAATCGGAGGGATTAAATTTCACGCAGCCATCGATACCCAAATCAGAAAAAACCGCATTCACGATTGCGGAAGAGGTTTGTGGCTCGACTGGATGACGCAGGGAACCCGCGTTTCGGGCAACCTGTTCTATAATAATTACTCCGAAGATTTATTTGTTGAAGTAAACCATGGACCTTATGTTGTTGACAATAATATTATGTTGTCGGCCAACGCAATACGTAATCAATCGCAAGGTGGGGCTTTCGTTAATAATTTTATTGCCGGTGGCGTTTTTACATGGCCCGACCACAACAGGTTTACACCGTATTTTTTGCCCCATTCAACCGATATGATGGCCTTAACAACTATTTTGGCAGGTGACGACAGATTTTATAACAATGTTTTTGTTGGGCCTTATAGCAGTATAAAACCCGACAGCAATTACAAACAGGGATTGCAAGCGTATAATAATGCTAAGCTCCCTGTGTGGATGAGTGGCAACGTCTTCTACAACGGCGCAAAACCTTGTAAAACGGAGCGGGATTTTATTGAATTGCCTGCTCATAATCCTGCCGTAAAGCTCGAAGAAAAAGGAGTGGAAGTATATCTTTATTTTACCTTTGACCCTTCGTATTTTGACCACAAAGGCATTATTGTAACAACCGGATTACTGGGAAAAGCTAAAATTCCAAAAGCTGTGTTTGATAACCCTGACGGTACGCCTCTGAAAATAGACCGCGATTATTTTGGCAATTTACGCCCGGGGGAAACCACCAGCGCCGGCCCTTTTTCAAATTTGAATATGGGTAATAACGTTCTTAAAGTGTGGTAAAAATATTCAGGTAAACAAAAACACAAAATCATAAAAAAGTTAATTAATATTCTATTTATCTGTACTTTAACTGCCAATATTGGGTTTGCCATTCCTTTTGCCAAATGGACAAAATCCGAATTGACCCTTGATAATGGGGTTGTGAGCCGGGTAATAAAATTACCGGACGAAAAGGGGAATTTTATTACCACCTCATATAAACCGGTAACAGGGGAGTACAGGTATTTCCTGCCCGAAAATACCGATTTTCAGTTCGAAATAAACGGAACGGTTTATTCAGGAAAAACTAATTGGAGTTTGGTTGAAGTGAAAGCGATTACCGACACCCGGCAGGGAGATGGCGCAGCAGTCACTATTCAGAGTGAAGATAAAAAAATTGAAGTTACCCTGAAGTTTTTGCTTTACCCCAATTTGCCTGTTATCCGCAAAAGCCTGGCTGTGAAAAACCTTGGCAATTCTGAAATTTCCCTTGAATCGGTGGATGTCGAAAAGTTCAATGTTACAAACTATTTACCATCAACTTTTAGCTGGATTTACAGTGATTACGGACGTCGGAAATCAATAGGTACTTATGAAGGAAACATGCAGGATGCGCTGGTAATTGTACACAATATGGACTGGGAATCGGGGATTGTGATTGGCAACGAAGCAACAGGAGTGTTGAAACGCACGTCGGTATTTTGGGATGCACCGGAGATTTGCACGGGGCTGACACACAAAAATGCACGGTATCCGTTCCGCAAATGGATTCAACCCGGCGAAGTTTTCGAAACACCGCAGGTTTTTACCATGGTGTACAACAATCACAAAGATCCGGAGGAAATTTTGAATACCGCTGTTCCCGATTTTGTCAGAAGACACATGGGAATTCGACTTTCGGAGCTGAAAGAAAAGCCGACTTTTGTATATAACACCTGGGAGCCGTTTGGAAAAAACATCGACGAAAAGCTGGTGAAGGAACTGGCCAAAGCAGCGGCTGATGCCGGGATGAAGGAATTTATCATCGACGATGGATGGCAGGACAGTTATGGCGACTGGGGGATTGATTATAAAAAATTCCCCAACGGATTAAAACCTGTTTTCGATTATATCAAATCGCTGGGAATGAAACCGGGTTTGTGGGTAAGCGTGGGAAGCGCTTCGTCGAAAAGCAACGTTTTTAAGCAGAACCCCGGGTGGTTTGCACGCGATAAAAACGGAAACTTTGCAAATCTCCATATCGACAATGCCAGCGATGAAATACGTTCGGCCTGCTATTCAACCGGATGGAAGGATTATATAAAAGGTGTTTTGTTAAAATTGGCTGTTGATTATGGCCTGGAATATTTAAAACTCGATTTCGCCGTGGTTTCAAGCGCTTATGTTTTTAATGCCGAAAATTCGGGCTGTTATTCAACTGAACACGCCCATCACAAAGACCACTCCGAATCGTTTTATGCGAATTACGAAAGCATGTGGAAACTTTTCGATGAACTTCATGCTGCAAAACCCAACCTGTTTATCGACTGTACTTTCGAAACCATGGGCGGGCTGCAACTCATTGATTATGCCATGCTGAAACATGCCGAAGGTAACTGGCTTTCGAATTTTGAAGGGACCTCGGGCCCGAAAACCGATCTTCGTGTTCGCAATATGGCCTGGTGGCGTTCTCCCGCAATTCCGGCAACTGCATTGGTAATTGGTAATCCGCAAATGCAGGATGCGGGCTGGGAATTGCACATCAAATCAATTGCAGGGGCTTTGCCGATTATGCTTGGCGACCCAAGGCAATTATCACCAAACGACCTGAAGAAATACCGCGCCTATGCCGACTGGCTGCAAACCGCACAAACCAAATACAACATTATGAGTTTCAGACAGGATTTGCCCGGGTTTGGAGAACCGCAGGAAGGTATGTGGGACGGGTTTCAGCGAATCAATACCGAAACAAAAACAGGGGGAATAATTGCAGTCTTTCGTCATGGGGCAATTGAATCGAAACGGACAGTGACTGTGAACTATCTCGATCCTGTAAAAACTTATTTGGTGAAAACAATGAACGGAAAAGTGGTTGCCGGTTTAACCGGGGAAGAACTAAAAACAGGAGGATTTGAAGTTCAACACAACGACCTTTATTCAGGCGAATTGTTTGAAATAGCTGTTAAATAATTTTTATCTCTTTATTAAACCATTTTTCACAAATGCTTGATTGTCAATATTGATTTTGAGAATTGCCATGCCTTCATAATCTGCGGGCAGATACAATTTGGTTGTATTTGATTCAAGGGTTCCGGTTTTTAAAATCTGGCCACTTAAATTGTAAAGCGTGTATTTCGAATTGGTTTGCACAGCTTTTGAAATTGTTATATTGATGAAATCGCTGCCTGGATTTGGAAAAATGCTTACCAAATTACCCTCTTTTGTTTCGTGAATGGAAGTTGAAACAGGCGTTATTTCTATTATTTTATCATCACCTGCTTTCGGCGTTCCCCTGCCATCGCGATTACTGACCGCAATATAAACTTTACCGTCGGGGGAGATGCAAATATCGCGCAAACGACCGAATGTATTGGTAAAGAAGTCGGTTGATTTTATTACAGCCGTTCCGGTTTCGTTCAGGAGCAACTGTGTAATCCTGCTTGCTTTTAGCGATGTAACCAGAATACTGTTTTTCCATTGCGGTATTAAATCTGAATTGTAAAAATCTATTCCGGCTACTGCTAAAGTTGGGGTCCATGCGAAAATGGGTTCAACAACATTGCTGTCCCCGCAAAAAGCAGTTTCAAGGGCAGTGTCACAAAAACCTTCTACTTTGGGCCAGCCATAATTGCGTCCTTTGAGAATAATATTTAACTCATCGTTACTACTGGGGCCATGTTCGCTGCTGTAAAGTATTTTGCCGTCAGGCGAGTACGCCAAACCTTGTGCATTTCTGTGCCCCCATGTCCAAACCGGGCTGTTTTGTATAGGATTGTCAACCGGAATCGTACCGTCCAGATTTATCCTCAGGGTTTTGCCATTTATATTTTTAACATCCTGCGAGTAGCTTGTGACTTGTGCATCGCCGGTTGTAAAAATTAGTTTGTTATCCGGAGAAATAATCATCCTGCATCCGTTATGGTTGTTGGCGCCGTCGATATTGTCGAGCAAAATCAGTGGGTTTCCAGCTTTTCCGGTTGAGGGATTAAAAGTAAAACGCACTATTTTTTCGCGGTAATCGTTGCCCGCAGCATAATAATTGTAGGCAACATAGAAATAGTTGTTTGCTGAAAAATTGGGGTCAATGACCATTCCAAGCAGACCACCTTCGCCAACTTCTGCCGCATCGGCTAAAATCAAAACTTCTGAAACTGTGCCGGTATTTGGATTAATCCTGCTTATTTTTCCAAATCTTTCGGTAACCCAGATAAAATTATCAGGCCCCCAAAGAATTTCCCAGGGGGTATCAAGGTTTGTGGCCACAGTTCGGGTTTTTAAATTGTTTTGCGATTTTAAAGTTGACAAACCAACCAACAAGAGGGCCAACAGGGTAATAACTCTTTTCATGCCAGTATTCTTTAATAAATTTCCGTATAACACATCTAATACAACAGGAAAAATAAAAGTTTGTTCCCAACTGTTCCATTTTTGTTTAGCTCCACTTTAACACTAATGCGATATTGCAATTCCAAATTTGAGCTTACTCCGAAAAGTCGGAAATTCAATAATTTTCATCTGTTTGACCCCTAACCCCAAAGGGGAACATCTGAAAATCATTGAATTAGGAAGTAGATCGGAAG
>CAMTWS010000120.1:0-11797 GCA_947085485.1 uncultured Prolixibacteraceae bacterium | reverse complement strand
TATTGCCTTAAAGGAGCTGCTGCAGGCCCCTTTGCCGGATAGCCTCCCCCAAGCAAAATAAATTGTGACTTGCAACACTTACATTCGCCTGTAACTCCGCTATTTACAACCTTGCAGGTTTGACTGATTTCATTGGTGCACGTGGCATCGAAAGCATAGTACGAATCGGGCAATTCGCAGTAAACTATAACCCCGCCATATCCTGATCTGGGGAAAAACAAAGAATTTCCGGGAATTGTCAGCTCATTGTTTATGGTTAAATTTATTGTGAGTGTAAATGGAACATTGGGTACCTGCGAATCCTGAATCTTATCGCACGAATTTGCAGATAAAAATAAAACAAAGAAAAAAAACAAAATCTTCCAACTTTTATAAACCAACCACATAATTTTCTTATTTTTACTAAAAACATCAAAAGTAGATATTTTATTGTAATTAAAAGAAAATAGAAAATGGACGACTTAGTAGTTATAATATTGACATTAATAATTTTAGGCGCCGGTGCAATAGGACAATTAAAAAAGAAAAAGCAGATACCTGTAGCTGCCGAAGAAGCGCAAAAAAATCCTGAAAATATTTGGGATTTATTGAAACAAGAGGTATTTTCACCCGGGCCTAATGAAGAGCAGGAATATTTTAATGAAGAGCAGGAAGAATCGATACCGTACGAAAACGAGCAGGGATACAAATTTGAAGCAAAAAATGAAGGTGGCATACTGATCAACAATATATTAAAAAACCAACCTGCGGCCAAAAATATTATTACAAAAAAGAAAGAAAGATTTCCATTACGAAAAGCTGTGATTTACAGCGAGATTTTAAACAGGAAATATACCTGAAAATGTCTAATTCGTTCATTTATAACATTTCTTGGGAAGAATATTTTTAATTTCAATAAAATATATAAATTTGCACGGGGAAGAGTTCCGGATTTCTGGAATTCTTTCTGTTTTTTTTATACGGTAACAGTAAATAAGGAGGATTAATCATGTCCCATGTGGTATATTTAACAAAAGACGGACTATTAAAATTAAAGAAAGAGTTGGAGCATTTAACAAATGTTGAGCGTCCGGCAATTTCAAAATTAATTGGCGAAGCTATCGAAAAAGGCGACATTTCTGAGAATGCCGAGTACGATGCAGCCAAAGATGCACAAGGAATGCTGGAAGCAAAGATTTCCTCCCTTCAGGGGAAAATTGCACATGCAAGAATTTTGGACGAATCGAAAATTAACACTTCAAAAGTTCAGATTTTGAATATTGTCACGATTAAAAACCAGAAGAACGGCGCAACCATGAAATATACTTTGGTTCCGGAAAGCGAAGCCGACCTGAAAATAGGAAAAATTTCGATAAACACGCCCATTGCCAAAGGTTTAATGGGGAAAAAAGTGGGCGATGTGGTTGAAATAAAAGTTCCTTCAGGAATTATTCCCTTCGAAATAGTTGGAATTTCAATTTAAGAGAAATGGCAAGTATTTTCAGTAAAATAGTAAATGGCGAAATACCGGCCTACAAAGTTGCCGAAGATGAAAACTATTTTGCATTTCTCGATATTTTCCCGGTGGCAAAAGGCCACACACTGGTAATTCCGAAAAGGGAAGTTGACTATATTTTCGATTTGGAGGATGATTTATATGCAGGGCTGCAAGTATTTGCAAAGAAAGTAGCGGTGGGTTTAAAAAAAGCCGTCCCTTGCAAAAAAGTTGGCGTTTTGGTCTTGGGGCTCGAAGTGCCTCATGCACACATTCATTTGATACCAATGCAAAACGAAGCCGATTTGCTTAATTTTTCAAAAAAGCTGAAGTTTACCCCCGAAGAGTTTCAAAAGATAAAAGAACTTATTTCAGAAAATATCATATAAAAGCCTGGCTTTTACCGGGCTTTTATGTTTGCAACCAAATCTTCCTTTATTTATTAACATCGCCAAAACAACACCCCAAAATCAGTAACTTTAACCCACTGTTTTCCGATTGATAATTGAATTGAAAGCTATTAAAAAATGATTCCATTTACACATCTGCATGTACATTCGCAATACTCCATTTTAGATGGAGCTGCCAGCGTTGACGCTTTGGTAAACAAAGCAAAAAAAGATGGAATGAAAGCGCTCGCTTTAACCGACCATGGATTAATGTTCGGGATAAAAGAGTTTCATTCAACATGCAAAAAGTCGGGAATAAAACCGATTCTCGGCTGCGAAACTTATGTGGCAGCGCGAACAATTAACGACAAGAAGGATAAAATAGACAGATCGGGCCATCACCTTATCATGCTGGCAAAAAATGAAAAGGGATATAAAAACCTGGTGAAACTGATTTCGATTGCCAATAACGAAGGATTTTACTACAAACCCCGGATCGATAAAACCTTGCTCGAAAAATACAGCGACGGATTGATTGTTTCATCATCATGCCTGGGTGGGGAAATTCCAACACTGCTCGCAAACAACCATATAAACGATGCCGAAGATGTTATACTTTGGTATAAGAATATATTTGGGAGCGATTTTTATCTCGAACTTCAGCGGCACCCGTCAGAGTTACCTCAGATGCGCGAAGATGTTTACGACAAACAGGTCCAGGTAAACAAACTCATTGTAATACTTGCCAAAAAATTTGGTGTAAAAATAATTGCAACCAACGATGTACATTTTACAAACGCCGAAGACGCCGATGCACACGATTTACTGATTTGCCTCAATACCGGGAAAGATGTTGACGACCCCGCCCGGATGCGCTACACCAAACAGGAGTGGTTTAAAACGCAAAAGGAGATGAACGAACTTTTTGGCGATGTACCTGAAGCCCTGTTTAACACCGCCGAAATTGTCGAAAAAATAACCGATTATGAGCTGAACTCTGATCCTATTATGCCCATTTTCCCTATCCCAAAGGAATTTGGGACCGAAGAAGATTTTCAAATCAAATATCCTGAAGATGTTTTGCGCGAAGAATTTAGTGACGAATCTTTTAACCGTTTGGGCGGCTTCGAAAAAGTGGTAAGGATAAAACTGGAAGCCGCCTATTTAAACCATCTTACAACTATTGGGGCAAAAGAAAAATATGGCGATCCGGTGCCAGGTGATGTTGCGTCGCGTTTGGAATTCGAACTCGACACCATAAAACAAATGGGATTTCCGGGCTATTTTCTGATTACCCAGGACTTTATTAACAAAGCCCGCGAAATGGGTGTTATCGTTGGGCCGGGCCGAGGTTCTGCCGCCGGTTCTGCCGTGGCATTTTGTACCGGGATAACCAATATCGACCCCATAAAATACAACTTGCTTTTTGAGCGTTTTTTAAACCCCGACCGTGTATCACTCCCCGATGTTGATATCGATTTTGATGATGACGGGCGCCAGTTGGTGCTCGATTATGTTACCGAAAAATATGGGGTTGACAGGGTCGCTCATATTTGCACTTTTGGCACAATGGCAACAAAAATGGCCATTCGCGATGTTGCCCGCGTTCTTAAACTTCCGCTGTCGGAAGCCGACCGATTGGCAAAATTAGTTCCCGATACTGCAAAAATGACTTTCGAGAAAGCTTTTAAGGAATGCCCAGATTTAAAAAAAGAGAAAAACTCGAATAACCCGCTGATTGTAAAAACCCTGAAATTTGCCGAAACGTTGGAAGGGTCGGTGCGGCATTCCGGGGTTCATGCCTGTGGCATTATTATCAGCCGCGATCCCCTAACCGATCACATTCCCTTAATGCCAACCAAAGACGAAGCAAAACTTTTAACAACACAATACGACGGGCGTTTTGTCGAAAGTATCGGCTTGTTAAAAATGGACTTCCTCGGCCTGAAAACTTTATCTATCATTAAAGAAACGCTTGACAATATCAAGCTTTCGAAAGGACTGGACATTGATGTTGACCATGTTCCGCTTGACGATGAAAAAACTTATGAATTGTTTAGTCGCGGTGAAACAACAGCAGTTTTTCAGTTTGAATCGGATGGAATGAAAAAGCATTTGCGCGACCTTAAACCAAACCGTTTTGAAGATTTGGTTGCAATGAATGCCCTCTACCGGCCGGGCCCAATGAAATACATCCCCAATTATATTGCCCGGAAACATGGCAAACAAAAAGTTGAATACGACCTTCCGATGATGGAAAAATACCTGAGCGAATCGTACGGAATTACAGTTTTTCAGGAACAGGTAATGTTGCTTTCCAGGTTGCTGGCCAATTTTACCCGGGGCGATTCTGATACCCTGCGAAAAGCAATGGGCAAAAAAATTATTGAGGTAATGAATAAGTTGAAAGTAAAGTTTGTTGAAGGGTGCAAGGCAAATTTTCAATTTATCGACGAGTGCAATTTAACCGGGAAAAGAGTTGAAGATGTAATCAAAAAAATATGGGAAGACTGGGAGGCCTTTGCCGAATACGCTTTCAACAAATCGCACTCGGTTTGTTATGCTTACATCGCATATCAAACAGGTTATTTAAAAGCTCATTTTCCGGCGGAGTTTATGGCGGCCAACCTTAGCCGGAACCTCAGTAACATTACCGACATCACGAAACTGATGATGGAATGTAAACGAATGAAAATGAATGTTTTGGGTCCAGATATAAACGAAAGCTTTATCAAATTTACAGCCAACAAAGCCGGTGATATCCGTTTTGGGATGGGCGCCATAAAAGGTGTTGGCGCCGGCGCTGCACAAGATATAATTACAGCCCGAAATAAACATGGCGAGTTCAAAACCATTTTCGAAGTTGTTGAAAATGTGAACCTGCAAACTGTCAACAAAAAGAACCTCGAAGCCCTGGCAATTGCAGGCGCTTTTGATAATCTGGGCGGGATAAAGCGCAGTAGTTTGTTTGCCGACGACGACGAAAATGATTCTACCACATTCATCGAAAAAATAATCAGGTACGGGAACCTGGTCCAGCAGGAAAAAAATAGCGCGCAGCAAAGTTTGTTTGGTGCAATGGGGCGCAGCCAGGCAATAAAAAAACCCGACATCCCGCAGGTTGAAGAGTGGGCAAAACTTATTATGCTTGAAAAAGAAAAAAACCTCATCGGTATTTATCTGACCGCACACCCGTTGGACGATTACCGTCTTGAAATTGAAAGTTTCTGCTCGCACGATGTTTTTCTGAAAGACGTGAACAACGATATTGAAAAATACAAAGGAAAAGACCTTGCTTTTGGAGGAATGGTAACCGCAACCCGCGAAGCAACCTCGAAAAACGGAAACCCGTTCAGCTCGTTTACACTTTCCGATTATACCGATTCGCTTGAATTTTTCCTTTTCGGACAGGACTATGTAAACTTTCACAAATACTGCAAAACAGGCTTGTTTTTATTTGTAAAGGGCAGCGTAAAACAGCGATATAACGGTGATAGTTTTGAGTTTAAAATTTCGCAGATTGAACTCCTTTCGGAGGTCAGGAAAAACTATGTAAAAAGCATCACACTTAATTTGCCGATTAATAAATTAACCGAAAATGTGGTAGAGCGAATTGAAAAAATGACATTAAACAATAAAGGAAATACTTTGTTGAAATTCAATATTTTCAATCCGGAAGATAATATGAATATCCAAATGTTTTCGAGAACTGCAAAGATTAACCTAACCGACGGGTTTTTAAAGTTATTTGACGAAGAATTGAACATCACGTATAGAATTAATTAGCTAATTTTGCCGATTCGAAACAAAATATAAACACATAAAAAATAAAATTATGGCTTTAGAAATTACCGATGCCAATTTCGAAGAATTGGTAATGAACGCTGATAAACCTGTAATGATTGATTTTTGGGCAGTTTGGTGTGGTCCATGCCGCATGATTGCCCCAATTGTCGAAGAAATGTCGGGCGAATACGAAGGAAAAGCAATTATTGGCAAAGTTGATGTTGACTCAAATCCAAATGTTGCCATGAAATACGGAATCAGAAATATTCCGACAGTTATTTTTGTAAAAGATGGCAATGTGGTTGACAAACAGGTTGGCGCTGCCCCAAAATCGGCATTTACGAATAAGTTGGATGCTATATTATAAAGGAATGAATTATTCAATTATTTCAACGTAGTTGATTTATAAAAAATTTTAAATCGGTTTGAAAAACATTTTCGACATAGAACAATTTCACCAGTTCGATAACCTGGGATTGATTGCCCGCGAGGTAGTTGAAGGGTTTATTACCGGTTTGCACCGAAGCCCGTTTCATGGTTTCTCGGTTGAGTTTGCCGAACACCGCCTGTATAACCAGGGCGAATCGACAAAACACATCGACTGGAAACTGTTTGCCCGTGCCGATAAATTATTTGTAAAACAGTATGAAGAAGAAACCAATCTGCGCTGCCAGTTGGTTATCGACACCTCTTCATCAATGCTTTTCCCCTACTCAAAAGGAGAAAAACATTTGCGGAACAAACTTGCATTTTCGGTTTACACAGCGGCAGCGCTCATTTACCTTTTGCGCCAGCAGCGCGATGCTGTTGGATTAACACTTTTTTCCGACAAAATTGAATTTCAAACCAATCCCAGGATTTCTTCGGTAAATGCCGAATTGATGTACGGGAAATTGACGGAACTCATAAAACCCGAAAATGCGCATCTTCGCAAGAATACAAATACAACCGGAGTACTCCATCAAATTGCCGAGAATATTCACAAACGTTCGCTTGTAATTATTTTTAGCGATATGCTTGACAATCACAAAACCGACGAGCTATTTTCGGCGCTCCAGCATTTGCGTTACAACAAACACGAGGTAATTCTTTTTCATGTAACCGACCATGCTTTGGAGCGCGAATTTAAGTTTAGTAACCGCCCCCATAAATTTGTTGATTTGGAAAGCGGGCACACGGTAAAATTTAATCCCGCTGAAATTAAAAACCACTATATTTCAACTGTTAACTCCTATTTCGACGATTTAAAAGTGAAGTGCGGCCAGTACCGGATCGACCTTGCCGAAGCCGATATCAACAAGGATTTTCAGCAGGTTTTACTTTCGTTCCTTGTAAAACGAAAAAAGTTATATTAAACATTCGAAAATGATGAAAATACAAAAACTCATTCTTTTAATTCTATTTGGCTGGTTTGGCCTGTCATTTACTACAAAAGCCCAACCCGGCGAACCCATTCCCGATTTAAAAGCTTTCTGCTCACAGCAAAAAGGATTTAACCTGCTTGGTAAATTCGATGTTTCGTGGAGCAATACAGGGTTTACTCAAAAAGAGTTTAGTGTAATTCGTGATCTTGGTTTTAATTTTGTAAGGCTACCGCTCGATTACAGAACTTATACATTGGCCGGGAACTGGGATGTTTTTACAGAGTCGCAACTGGTTAATATCGACCAGGCGGTTGAATGGGGAAGGCAATACAAAATACATGTTTGCATCAACTCAGACTGGCCTGTACCGCATTGGCCGATGCTATGGGTGTCGAATTATTTTTATGGCCCGTGGAAAAGCGAATACAGAAGTACGCTCACCATTCAGGGGAACTTTGCCCAAGGCGCTGAAATTATTGTAAATGTGCAGCAGGTCTCCATCGAATCGACACTTCAGGTTAAAGCAGGAACCAAAATCGTATTAACCAAAAAATTTGTTTGTGGGCCCGATTTGGGAACCGATTTCACCAAAATAGTTAATACCAGGTGGGGGTATCAGAATATTTCGAATAAGGATTACGCGGTTACCCTTGCCGCATCAGCAAACAGCCTTGCTTTTGAAAATGTATCGGGCGACTGGATGACTATTAACTCAATTTCGATTAAACAGGGCGATGCCGTTAAAACCTATTCCCTATCTGACAATACCTGGGGAAGAAAACAGGAAACCTATAAAATGGATGCCAACGGTGTGCTGAAAACCCTCGATGGAAACGATTTGCTTCCATTTAAAGACTATCAGAAAACGGTGAACATGGCCAATCAGAACAATATTCCCATCATGGTGCAGGAATTTGGGGTGCATAACCAAACCCCGCATAAAGTGTCGGTTGCCTTCCTTACCGACCTCAGCGCTTTCTTTCGCCAAAACAACCTGGGCTGGGCGCTTTGGAACCTTACCGGAAGTTTTGGTATCCTGAACAGCTCTCGAACCGACTACACCTACGAGAGTTATCAGGGGTACAAACTCGACCGCGCCATGCTTGATGCGCTAACTAAATCAGGCACAACAAATGCGACAGGTTTGAAAAAACAAAACCTCTTCAAACTTTACCCTTCTCCGGCAAAAGATAATTTGTTTCTTTCAGCAGAAAATTTTAGCGGCACAACCAAAATTGAAATCAGGGATATTACAGGCCGGTTAATAAAATCGATTTTTACCGAAACAATTGCCGCAGAGATTACCAAATTAGATGTTTCAGGAATGAACCCGGGACTTTATCTGCTTTCAGCCACAAATAACGGAAAGCAGATTACAGGTAAGTTTTTGGTGGAACAGGCCCGATAAACAACAACGAAAATCCGGGCAAGCTGGTCTGACAATTTCAAAGTTGAAGCCATGCAATTTCAAAGTTGAAGTCGTGTAATTTCAAAGTTGGTGTTGTGTAATTTAAAAATTAAGTATATATTTGTTGCTGAATTGCAACGAATTATGATATTAAACAGAGACATAGTAAATCTTGTTTTTCAGTATGGCATGAAATACCCCATTATTGCCCTCACCGGGCCGCGTCAATCGGGGAAAACCACGCTGCTGAAAACTCTTTTTCCCGATTATGAATATGTCAGCCTTGAGAACCGCGATATCAGAAGTTTTGCCGAAACTGACCCCAACGGATTTTTAGACAGATACGCTGAAAAAGTTATTTTCGATGAAGTGCAGCGTGTTCCGCCACTTTTTTCGTACATACAAACCAGGGTCGATGAAAGCCCGGTGATGGGACGGTATATTTTATCGGGTTCACAGAATTTTCACCTGATGGAAAATATCACGCAAAGCCTGGCTGGCAGGGTGGCCATTTTCAAACTGTTTCCATTCGATTTTCAGGAATTACAGGCTGCTGGATTATTGCCCGACGACTACCTTCAAATTCTTGTAAAAGGGTTTTATCCGGCTATTTTCGACCGCGAAATTCCCTCGCGGATTTTCTATTCAAACTATGTGCAAACCTACATTCAACGCGATGTAAGCGAGCTGATTGCCATTAAAGATATCAGGTTGTTTCAGAATTTTCTGGGATTGTGTGCGACCCGGGCCGGGCAACTGTTGAATTTAAACTCGCTGGCTACCGAATGCGGAATTTCGCAACCCACTGCAAAGTCGTGGTTGTCGGCGCTCGAAAACAGTTACATCCTGTTTCAGCTTTTTCCGTATCACAAAAATTTTAGTAAAAGAATTGTAAAAACGCCAAAACTCTATTTTTACGACACCGGGCTGCTTTGCTTCCTGTTGAAAATAAGCACGCCAGAACAAATTTTAACCCATCCGGTGAAGGGAAACCTCTTTGAAAACATGATGATTGCAGAATATGTGAAACGCATCTATCATAAAAATAATTTCCATGATGTGTGGTTTTGGCGCGATTCGGCAGGCCACGAAATAGATTTGATTATTCAGGACGGGCAGCAGTTGAGCTTAGTAGAAATGAAAGCCGGCCAAACCATTATGTCAGAAATGTTTAACGGCCTCGCCTGGTGGGAAAAGCTGTCGGGGCTGAAAGACCTCGCGAAAACGCTGGTTTACGGCGGGAGCGAACGTCAAAAGCGAAGTCAGGGCGAAGTGTTGCCCTGGAAAGAATTTGGAAAATAGTTCTGTATTATCCGGCCACAAACTCCTGGTAGTTTTCCATGTTTTTCGATTTAAATTCAAAAATCAATTCGACAAATTCGCGCTAATTCATCGGGTACAATTGCTAATCCTTCATTTTTCTGAAATGCTTCTCTGAATTTAGAATTTGATTTTTATGCATATTCTGCTCCTTCCGGTTTTACATTTCAGTTTAATTTCCATAAATTTAGATTTTTCAATTAAACACCCATTTTATGTTAGTAAAAGCCTTCGGAAGTGCAGTTTTTGGAATCGATGCAACAACCATTACCATTGAAGTTGATGTAACCACAGGCATAAAATTTATGCTGGTCGGTTTGCCCGACAGCGCCGTAAAAGAGAGCCAGCAGCGTATGGAGTCGGCATTGCGGCTAAACGGTTACAAATGGCCCAAATACAAAATCATTATCAACATGGCCCCTGCCGATATCCGTAAAGAAGGATCGGCGTACGATTTGCCGCTTGCAGCGGGTGTGCTGGCAGCTTCAAAACAAATAAATCCCGAATTGCTTACCAAATATGTTTTAATGGGAGAACTTAGTTTAGACGGAAATTTGCAACCCATAAAAGGCGCACTTCCCATTGCCATTAACGCCCGCAAAGAGGGTTTCGAAGGGTTTATCCTTCCAAAACAAAATGTGCGCGAAGCCGCAGTAGTTGACACTTTGAAAGTTTACGGAGCAGAAAATATTAAGGAAGTAATCGGATTTTTAAACGGCGAAAGTACCCTGGAACAAACCATTATTGATACCCGGGCTGAATTTAATTCCCGTGTCAATAGCAATTCTCTCGATTTTGCCGATGTGAAAGGACAGGAAAACGTGAAACGCGCCCTCGAAATTGCAGCAGCCGGCGGGCATAACATCATTTTAGTTGGCCCACCCGGTGCCGGAAAAACGATGCTGGCGAAACGGATTCCGGGGATACTTCCCCCGTTTACGCTGAAAGAAGCTCTGGAAACCACCAAAATCCACTCGGTTTCGGGGAATATGGATAAGGAAACTTCGCTGATGACACAACGACCGTTTCGCAGTCCACACCATACAATTTCTGACATCGCACTCGTTGGCGGAGGAAATTACCCGCAACCCGGCGAAATTTCGCTGGCGCACAACGGCGTGCTTTTTTTAGACGAACTGCCCGAGTTTAAACGAACTGTTCTGGAAGTAATGCGCCAACCGCTCGAAGACAGGACAATCACCATTTCGCGCGCCAAATTTTCGGTTGAATATCCCTGCTCGTTTATGTTGATTGCTTCGATGAACCCCTGTCCGTGCGGTTATTATAACCATCCGACAAAAGATTGCGTTTGCGGACCGGGTGTTGTACAAAAATACCTCAATAAAATATCGGGGCCACTGCTCGACCGCATCGACATTCATTTGGAAGTGGTTCCCGTTCCGTTTAAAAAACTGTCAGAACTGAACTCTTCTGAAACCAGCGAAACAGTACGCGAAAGGGTTTTGGTTGCCCGTAAAATTCAGGAAGAACGATTTGCCGACCACAAGGGAATTTATGCCAACGCGCAAATGACTTCAAAACTCATTAAAAAACACGTGGTTTTAGACGAAACCAGCAACGAACTGATTCGCAATGCAATGGAAAGGCTCGGTCTTTCAGCCCGCGCATACGATCGGATTTTAAAAGTTTCGAGAACAATTGCCGATTTGGAAGGCGAAGAAGACGTGCTGTCGCACCATCTTTCAGAAGCCATTCATTACAGGAGTTTGGACAGGGAAAGTTGGGGGGCGTAATTGAAATTTTTAAAAAGTTCAAAATGCAAAATGAACTACCCCGCTGCAAGCAGACGGGGTATCTCTGAGGAATAGCTTTTTAACTCGCTGCAAGCAGCGGGGAACTAACCCCGAAGAGATTAGAAATAACAGGAAAGCCCATTTTGGACAAAATAAAAAGTTATAATTATTATATGGTGTTTTAATAGTATTCTTCTTATAATAAGTTACTTAGTATCTGTTAAATAATAAACAATACATTTCAAGGATATATTGTATAATTCCAATCACCTCTGAAAGAATTTTTTTCAATTTTGATTTTC
>CAMTWS010000119.1:0-6181 GCA_947085485.1 uncultured Prolixibacteraceae bacterium | reverse complement strand
TTGCCAGAAAGCGGTGGAAATTGCGCGGGCAAAAGGTTTGAAAGTGGGCTTGCTCAGACCAATTACACTTTTTCCGTTTCCGAGGACAATTATTAAAGAACTGGCGCGTAAAGTGAAAGGTTTTTTGTCGGTTGAAATGAGCGCCGGCCAAATGGTGGAAGATATTAAACTCTCGGTTTATGAAGCCGGAAGTAATGTAAGGGTAAATTATTTCGGAAGAATGGGAGGGATTATTCCCACACCCGAAGAGGTTGTTGAAGCATTGGAAGAAAAATTTTCATGGGAATTGAGTTATGGAGTTAAAAGATCTTATTAAACCCGAAAACCTGGTTTACGACAAATCGAAAATACAGGAAGAAGTATATATGCATTATTGTCCGGGATGTTCGCACGGGGTGGTACACAAAATACTTGCCGAATTGATTGAAGAATTGGGGATTCAGGAAAAATCGGTAGGCGTAGCGCCCGTTGGTTGTGCCGTTTTTGCCTATAAATATATCGATATCGACTGGCAGGAAGCAGCGCACGGAAGGGCCCCGGCCGTGGCCACGGGTATTTCGCGGTTGTACCCCGAAAACTTTGTTTTTACTTACCAGGGCGATGGCGATTTGGCATCGATTGGAACAGCAGAAATTATACATGCCTGTAACCGGGGCGAGAATTTCCTGGTTATTTTTATTAATAACGGGATTTACGGAATGACTGGCGGACAAATGGCGCCTACCACCCTTGAGGGAATGGTAACCTCAACATCGCCAATGGGCAGAAATATTGAATTGAGCGGCTATCCGTTGAAAATTACAAACCTGATTGCACAACTTCCCGGCACATCGTATGTTACGCGCCAGGCTGTGCACACGGCCGCCGCAGTGCGCAAATGTAAACGCTCTTTGAAAAAAGCAATCGAAAATGTGCTTGATAAAAAAGGGACTTCTTTTGTTGAGGTGGTTTCAACCTGTAGCTCAGGCTGGAAATTAAGCCCGGTTGAATCAAATAACTGGATGGAAGCAAACATGATCCCCTACTACCCGCTTGGCGATTTAAAAGACAGCGTGAAAGGCGAACCGGCTAAAAACTAAAAAAACTACGACATGACAGAAGAATTGATAATTGCAGGATTTGGTGGACAAGGTGTTCTTTCGATGGGGAAAATACTGGCCTATTCGGGAATTATGGAGGACAAGGAGGTTACATGGTTTCCTTCGTATGGCCCTGAAATGCGCGGTGGTACTGCAAATGTTACTGTTATAATCAGCAACAGCCGAATTAGCTCGCCCATTGTAAAACATTTCGATACTGCCATCATTTTGAACCAGCAAAGTATGGACAAGTTTGAAAATTCAGTGAAACCGGGAGGTATTTTGTTGTACGATCCAAATGGTGTAATTCACCCACCTCAACGAACCGATATTAATATTTATAAGGTGGATGCCACAAAAACTGCTGTTGAAATGGGTAACCCAAAGGTTTTTAATATGATTGTTTTTGGCAGCTACCTGAAAATACGCCCTATTTTAACCCTGGATAATGTGGAAAAAGGATTGCAAAAATCGTTACCTGAACGCTACCATAATACAATCCCATTAAATCTTGCAGCTATTATAAAGGGGCAGGAAATAGTGGAGTTGGTACAGGAGGTGTAACAAAATTTGTTTCCTGAAATTTCATGATTATCGCATGTTATGCCTAAAACAAATTACTGTGTTCCGAAAAAACATGAAAAGCATAAAGACTCATTTAAGGTAGAAACAATAATTACATGAGATAGAATGAACCCAGAAGGGTTGAAAGTATTGATTATTAATTATTTATGCTTTCATGCAAAACAATTGCGAGGAAAATATTATAAGTCACGAACCCATCATCAGAACTTCGTATTTCCGTTTTTACGAAGAGCTAAACGATTTTTTACCCATCAGTTTTTTAAAGAAATTTATCCGGTTTTTGAATCTTTGGATATTTCACCAATAATCAGACTGAGGGCAAAACCGTTGCGGAAAATTCGTTTTATCGTTCATGTGAACCTGGGCAAACTGGCCAAAAAGCTACGTTTGCTGGGTTTCGACACACTTTACAAAAATAACCTGGCGCGGCTTTTCCGCCAAACAGGAAAAACCCTTGGCGGAATTTTCATGTCCGGGTTGTTTTTCAGTTGATTATATAAACTGATGATGTGCAATGATTCAAATGCCGGCGCTTGTGCCCGTGGATTCGTTTTACCCGGACATCGAACATTGCGTCTGTCTGAATTTCAATACTTGTATGCTTTTTAACCCATTGTGCCAGTACTTTTTTGTTTTCGGTTTTTACTTTTTGCCATGCCGTGCGGAATGATTTATTTTCAGCCAGCCCTTCAATTTTGCCGATTTCCTCTGAATAGTTTTTAAACCATTTATCGCTAAGATGTTTGTTGAGCAAAGCAATCAGGTTCTCGTTGCCGGCGCCAAACCAACGGCGCGGTGTAACTCCATTCGTAATTTAAAAACTTTTAGGGCCACATTTCATTAAAAAGATTTTAAAATCCTCATCCGGATTCGAATCAAAAAAAACTGAAGACCTTTGAACCCAGAGGCAAAAATCGGGTCTCTTACTGTGTAAAATAATGCCATGTTGAGGTCGTTTCTACTTACGTCAATTTTCGGAGTTAATTTTTTGAATGTTTCCTGTTTGCATCCTTATGTTCTTCTTTCGATAAATGTTTTTCTCCATAACTTTTTCCTTATTTATCTCATTTTGAATAAAATGAACAAAAATATTGAAGTCGTTCTGCGTAATTACACGGTTGGTTTTTTCAGCAAAAATTGAATCGACGGGAAATCTGAAATTCAGTTTAAGTGAGAGTTCGTAATATTTTGAAAAAGCGCTGTCGGGTTTACGCAGCAAATAGGGGGGCAACTGACTTTCGAACCCCGGAACCAGCCATGGCGTAAAGTCTGACTCGAGTTCAATGTATCGTTTTAAAACAATTTTTTTATTTGGATATTTTTTAGTGTTGGTGTACCAAACCTCGTTCACCTTAAGCATGGCGTCAAATGTTTCGGCTTCGGTGTTGACCGATTCGAGGCTATCCAGCATTTTTGACAGTTCCAGGGTCATTGCTTCATTGTAATCCACGTTACTTCTAATAGCCCGCATTCCCAAATGGACTCCCAGGAGATTTGAATACATATCTTCGGGTGAAAAACTTGAAAATTTTTCGGGTACCAGCGGAATATATGATGCCCCAAACCACGTTGATATTTCGTGCCAAAGCGACAAATCATAAGAAATTTTTCCGGCAAGCTGTATGATTTTTTCATCATCAAAATCTTTGGGAACGTTAAGCATAAGCGATTTAGCGCCACCTTCATTTCTTAGTTCGATACTTGAAAAATGTGGGTCACTCTGGCTGGCTTTTATCAGGTTGTACAGGTAGGCTGTCCAGTCGGCATAGTCGCGCAAATGGCCCATGTCGATGAAACCTCCCCTTCGGGTGTAAATGTTCCCGTTTTTTTCGGTTTTACCGCCCATGTAAGTGTGTGTGCCCATAATTTCGCGCGAAGTAATATCAGTTTTTTTGGCAAACGGCACCCCGGCAATCCCAATTTCAACCCCAAAACCGCAGCAGGTACGAATGATCCTGGGTGGTGCAACGGTCAATTCTTTTTTTGTAAGTATGGGTGCTTTTGACATTGTAAAAAGGGGAGCAATTACTGATGAAAGTATTATTAAAACAGACAAAATATTCTTCATTTTCAATATTCAATAATAGGGCGTAAAAATAAATACAATATGATTGGTTTGTATTTTAATTAGTAAAAAAAGAAGTCAGTCTTTTCAATGCTTAATTTATTAATTCTAATACCCCGCCGCTTGTCCATCCTTCCTCGATTCTGAAGCGCCATAAAAAACACGGTTTTTGCTGTCCCACATAATGGCCTGATAGCCGCCGTAGGGCCCTCTTTCGAAACTTATTTTATGCCCTTTACCCATCAGTTCGCGAATGGTTTCGTAGGAGAACCCCGTTTCCAGTGAAACTACTCCGCCATCGGTCATTTTTTCGCCTGTAGGTTCGCTCGAACCTTCGTGGCTCATCCGGGGAGCATCGCCGGCTTCCTGAAGGTTCATTCCAAAATCAACGATATTGCAAATTATTTGAGTATGTCCCTGTGGTTGCATTCCACCGCCCATTACACCAAAACTAACCCACGGTTCGCCATCTTTGGTGATAAATGCCGGAATAATAGTGGTAAATGGTCGTTTGTGGGGTTCATAAACATTCATGTGGCCTTCTTCAAGCGAAAAAAGTTCTCCCCGATCCTGTAAAACAAAACCGAGTTTACCGGGCGTCATTCCCGAACCCATTCCCCTGAAATTACTTTGAATCAGCGATACCATGTTTCCTTCCTTATCGGCTGTGGTCAGATAAATGGTATTGGGCGAGTCGGGTATTCCTGACGGGTAGCTTCGTGCAGCGCGGTTTTCGTCGATAAGTGCGACCCGTTTTTTTGCATAATCTTTCGAAATCAATTCTTTGGTAGGCAATTTATTAAAATCGGGATCAGCATAAAATTTGGCCCTGTCTTCGAAAGCCAGCTTTTTGGCCTCAATAAACAGGTGCATATATTCAGGCGAGCCAAAACCCATGCCTGCAATGTCGTAATATTCGAGGATATTGAGCATTTGCAAAACTGCGGTTCCCTGTCCGTTTGGCGGAAGTTCCCAAACATCGTAACCCCTGTAATTGGCCGAAATGGGTTCAACCCATTCCGAGGTGTGATCTTCGAAATCTTTCATGGTAAAAAATCCACCCTGTTCTTTTAAGTATGTTACCATTTTTTCAGCGATTTCTCCTTTATAAAACACGTCGCGACCTTTTGTGGCAATCAATTCAAGTGTATTTGCCAGGTAAGGGTTTTTAAAAATTTCGCCTTTTGCGGGCGCTTTTCCACCAGGCATGTAAATTTCGGCAAAACCCGGATATTTCTGAAGCGAACGCGCATTGCTTTGCCAGTAAAAAGCAATCACTTCCGAAACAGGAAAACCTTCGCGGGCATAGCGAATTGCGGGTGCAAGTATTTTGTCCATCGGCAGTTTTCCAAATTTCTTATGAAGCTCAAACCATCCGTCAACACACCCCGGCACCGATACCGAAAGTGGGCCGAATGCCGGAATTTTTGTTAACCCATTATCCTTAAAATACTGCAATTTTAATTCGTATGGTGAACGTCCGCTGCCATTTAATCCGTACAGTTTTTTTGATTTGGCATCCCACACAATCGCAAAAATATCGCCGCCGATACCATTTCCGGTTGGTTCTGTCAAACCTAAAACTGCATTGGCAGCAATGGCTGCGTCGATGGCATTTCCGCCTGCTTTTAAGATATCCAAAGCAACTTGCGTGGCCAGCGGCTGACTGGTACAAGCCATTCCGTTTTGGGCAATAACTTCGCTGCGGGTGGCAAAGTTTAGTCCTGTTATGCGGTCCTGGGCAAAGGCTAAAAATGTAAATAAAAAAATGAATGTTGTAATCGTAATTTTTTTCATCATTTTGAAGTATTAAAAATTTTTGGCAACGAATTGCCCAAATTTAATTAAAAATTGGTATTACTATTATATGGTTAGACGCTTTCAGGTCTTATAGATGCTGAAAGGTCATGTTAACTGAAACCTTGACAGCAACCTTTAGTATCTGTCAGCGTTTCAATGTAAAATAAAAAATAAAAACAGTCTCAAAAATTAATAGGTTTGAATCATTATCTTCGGAAAAAAATCAGTAATGGAACGATTTCTCTCACAATGCGCCAAATATATAATCCAAAAACACAAAACCGAATTACACAACATCTGTTTGGTTTTTCCCAATCGAAGGGCAGGCGTGTTTTTTAATTCGTATTTGCAAAATGAAATTACAGGCGCTGTAATTGCCCCCGAAATTACCACCATTGGCGTGCTCATTTCGGGTTATTCCGATTTTCATCAGGCCGAAAGGTTGCAATTGATATCGGTTTTATACGATGTTTTTCTGAAACATACCCATACCACCGAAACATTTGATGAATTCTATTTCTGGGGAGAAATTCTGTTAGCCGATTTTAACGATGTAGATCGTTACCTGGTAAATGCAAAAGACCTGTTCCGGAATATTTCCGACATTAAAGAAATAGAATCGGTTTTCGATTATCTGACTCCAGAACAAAAG
>CAMTWS010000118.1:0-10273 GCA_947085485.1 uncultured Prolixibacteraceae bacterium | reverse complement strand
TTTAAAAATTTATTTTCACTATATCGAAATACGATATTCTCTTTCGTTTTTATCAAAGAATGTTGTAATATTATGCTTATCGAATTCATTCAATCGGGTGTAAAAAAAAACTTGTATAATTGATAACATCTCATAAAACTATGACTGACAATATTTTAAAAGATACTCAATTAAAATCCTTGATTCTAAACCGGTTAAAAGAAATAATCGACGAAAAAACTGCCATTGTAAAAACCGAAATTCAACTGGCGCTTGAAACTCGCGACAACGAAACAAAAAGCAACGTTGGCGACAAATTTGAAACCACGCGCGAAATGATGCAGCTGGAGATTGAGAAAAATATGGCTCAGTTGAATAAATTTGAAAATCATTTAAAATAATAATAAAAAACCGCAAATTATGAAACCATTTATGATTCTGGTTATGGCCGTTTATTTACTGGCCTGCAACAGTAAAAATCCTGCAATTAAAAGCGCTCCCGATTTGTATGATTACAATGTTGAAGAACGTATAAAGGAGTTAGGGATTGAATTAACCATTCCCGATCCTCCGGTTGCCAATTTTGTAAATGCTGTAAAAACCGGAAACCTGGTTTTTCTGTCGGGCAAAATTTCTCAAAATTCCGATAAACCCATTTTTACCGGAAAGCTCGGTCCTGAACTGTCAGTTGAAGATGGTTACCAGGCTGCGCGTTTATGCGGCATCGGACAATTGGCTGCACTAAAAGCTGAAATTGGCGACTTAAACAAGGTTGTAAGGATTGTAAAAGTAACTGGAATGGTAAATGCCTCACCCGATTTTTCACAACATTCAAAGGTAATCAACGGTTACTCCGATCTGATGGTTGAAGTTTTTGGGGACCGGGGAAAACATGCCCGCGCGGCCGTTGGAATGTCGTCTCTCCCGTTAAATGCAGCCTGCGAAGTTGAAATGATTGTGGAAGTTCAGGATTGATAATTTTATTATGAAAAATTTAACCATCATTTTTTTATTCATTTTTTTAATTACAGGTTGCAAAACCACAACCCAGGTAAACAACAAAACCGATATCTGGGAAAATGCAAAGTGGATTGCCTTCGAACAACTTGAGGACAGCATGAAAGTGGTTCCCGCGGTTCACGGTTCGGGTAACGAATTGGGTGAAAAGTGCATCAAACGTTCTGTAGTTCCCATGTTTCGGAAAGAATTTTCTGTTGCTGAAAATATTGAAAAAGCATCAATAAACATCAGCGGATTGGGGCATTACGAATTGCAGTTGAACGGCGAAAAAGTTGGCGACAGGTTTTTAGCTCCCGGTTGGACCAATTACGATAAACGAATACTTTACAATACTTACGATATCACTAATTTGCTAAAAAACGGCGCAAATGCAATCGGAGTTTTGGTTGGTAACGGTTTTTACAACATCAACCGCGAACGGTACCGCAAGATTGTGATTGCTTACGGTTATCCAAAACTAATTTTCAACATCACTATTCAATACAAAGATGGTTCAGTCCAAAATATTGTTTCCGACGAAAATTGCAGGGTGTTCCCCTCTCCCATCACTTTCAGCAGTATTTACGGAGGCGAGGATTATGATGCCACCCTCGAACAGCCTGGCTGGAATTCAGCAGGTTTCGACGATTCTGGTTGGAAAATACCTGTTTTAATCAGCGATTCTGTCGGAGTTCTTGAACCGGAAACAGATTATCCGCTAAAAGTAATGCAGGAATTTCAGGTTAAAGAAATTCTAACCTCGAAAACGGGACGCACCGTTTATGATTTTGGCCAAAATGCCTCTGGAATAATTTCGCTAAAAGTGAAGGGAAATAAAGGTGCACAAATTCGAATTCGCCCCGATGAACTGATAAATGAAGAGGGAAATATTACACAGCGAAGCGGAGGCGGTCCGTATGAATTCAATTATACTCTGAAAGGCGAAGGCGAAGAAACCTGGAAACCCCGGTTTACTTATTACGGTTTCAGATATGCCGATGTTGAAATTAATGAACCCGAAAATGCCACTGAAAAGACTGAAATTCTGGAACTTAAAATGTTGCACACCCGGAATTCGGCGCCAACCGTGGGTTCCTTCAGTTGTTCTGATACACTGTTTAATCAAACATTCGAACTCATAAACTGGGCTATAAAAAGCAATATGGCCAGTGTTACCACCGATTGCCCGCACCGCGAAAAACTGGGCTGGCTCGAGCAAACCTATCTTATCGGTCCGTCGATGCACTATAATTTCAACATTCAAACATTGTACAGCAAAATTGTGACCGATATGATGGACTCTCAGCTTGAAAATGGTCTGGTTCCTGATATTGCGCCCGAATATGTTCCATTTGAGGGCGGATTTCGCGACTCGCCCGAATGGGGTAGCGCGGCAGTAATCATTCCGTGGCAATTGTACAGGTGGTATGGAAACAAGGAAGTTTTGCAAAAAGCCTACCCCATGATGAAACGTTACATACAGTACCTTGAAAGTAAGTCGGAAAATAATATTCTCTCGCATGGTCTTGGCGACTGGTACGATTTGGGGCCAAAACATCCCGGCGAAGCACAACTGACTCCAAAAGCAGTAACAGCAACCTCAATATATTATTACGATTTGCAAATCATTTCCAAAGTAGCCGAATTGCTTGGTTTTAAAGAAGATTCAAAGGAGTTTAAAAATCTTGCTGCACAGGTGAGAGAGGCTTTTCTCAAGAACTTTTACGATGAGCAAACCGGAGTTTGTGCTACCGGAAGTCAGACAGCTTTTGCAATGCCGCTTTACACCGGGTTAATACCTGAAAAAGATAAAGAAAAAGTTTTAAAAAATCTGGTTGATTCAATTCAAATCAACGATTACGCATTAACATCTGGCGATATCGGATATCATTTCCTGGTGAGGGTTTTGAGCGAAAACGGCAGATCTGATATTCTGTACAAAATGAACAACCGGAGCGATCGCCCGGGATACGGATATCAGCTAAAACAAGGCGCTACTTCGTTAACTGAAAGTTGGGATGCGCTAACTACTTCTTCCAATAACCACATGATGCTCGGCCATCTGATGGAATGGTTTTATGCGGGTTTGGGAGGAATTTACCAGTCTGAAAACTCGGTTGCTTACTCCGAAATTATTATAGCACCAAAACCGGTTGGAAATATAAAATGGGTGAAATGTTCATTTAATTCTCCAAAAGGATTAATCAGTTCTGACTGGGAAATTCACGATAAATCATTCGCTTTGAAAATTGAAATTCCTGAAAATACAACGGCAAAGGTTATTTTGCCTGACGGTTTTAAGAATTCAAACTTGAAAGTGATTGACCTGAACAACCAAAAACCTTTGAATGTTAAAGTTGAAAATGGCGGGTTTAAAGTTGGTTCAGGGAAATTTGAAATAAGTACAATTTAAAAAATACTATTTATTGATTTGTGGGTAAGGAAAAAAGACTTCGACTTCGCTCAGTCTTACTGTCACACTGAGCGAAGTCGAAGTGTGATTTACACTAAAACATTTATTTTGTATGCTTAACTAATCTATATTGATTTATATTTGGCATTACTTCAATTTAAATGTATAAAATGAAAAAGGTATTTGTGGTCATTCTTTTTTTAACTCAATTTATAAGTAATGGTTCTGCTCAGGAAACCAATTACCGCCCCGGCCTTTTTTTCCATGAAGACTGGAAGGAAACTCCGGCAGAAATACCACTTTCACAAAAACATGTAAACAACCCCGGTTTACTGGTTCAGTTGTATGGACCAGGACAGGACAGCCTGAAAAAGAGCAATCATGAAAAACCTGTTGACGATCCGTTTTATGTGTGGTCGGGATTGTGTTTGGGAAACTGGATGGTTGCCCTGAAACACAAATCGAATAATGTTGATTTAACCGGATTTTCCAAAATCAGTTGGCGTTCAAAACAGGCCGGGTTGCGGCAATTGCGGATTACACTGAAACTGGCCGACGGCACCTGGTTGGTGAGCGACCAGTTTGATGATGCAACAAAAGACTGGCGAATCAAAGAATTCAATATTCAGGATATCAACTGGTATAAACTCGATGCTAAAACAGTTGTTGAAATTGGTCCGGTAGCAAATCCCGATTTATCGAATGTGGAAGAAATTGGTTTTACCGATTTGATGCCTGGCGGAAAATCGGCTTCCTGCTCGCGCCTCGACTGGATAGAAGTTTACGGGAACCCGGTAAAAAGATAATTCTTCCAATGGAAACTGCTTCGCTCAGCAATATAAAAAACGAACTCAAAACAATTGCTCCGCAGCAGTTGCAGGAACTTTGTCTGCGCCTGGCCAAATACAAAAAAGAGAACAAGGAATTGCTCAACTACCTTCTTTTTGAGGCAATTAACGAACAGGCATTTATTCAAAATGTAAAAGCTGAGATTGACGAACAATTCAAACAACTCAACAAAAACAGTTTTTATCTGGCAAAAAAAACACTTCGCAAAGCACTGAAAACCACCGATAAATACATTAAATTTTCAGGTTCCAAAGAAACAGAAATCGAACTGCTGCTTTATTTCTGCCAGAAAATGAAAAAATCGGGGATCAAAATGCGTTCGCACAGGGTTGTTTTAAATATGTATCAACGACAAGTTGAACGGATAAAAAAGGTACATGCCGGATTGCATGAGGATTTACAGTTTGATTATGAGGAGGCAGTGGAAAATTTATAATCTGTGCTAATCTGAGTTATCAGTGGTTAAATAACAGCAATAAAAATACAATCCAAATCATTTAATTTAATATTCATAAATCTAACAATCTGTTGTATTTTTAACCCAAATTAAAATTCATAAAAATGAGCGACGAAAAAATCATATTTTCGATGTACAAGGTGAGTAAAACCTACCCACCTAACAAAACCGTCATCAAAGACATTTCACTTTCCTTTTTTCTGGGCGCCAAAATCGGGATAATCGGGCTAAATGGTTCAGGAAAATCAACACTACTCCGGATTATTGCGGGTCAGGAAAAATCGTTTAACGGCGAATTGGTATTTGCACCTGGTTACACGGTCGGATTACTGGACCAGGATCCACATCTCGATGAAACAAAAACAGTAAAAGAGGTAGTACAGGAAGGAGTTCAGGAAACTGTTGATGCTTTAAAAGCTTACGAGGATATCAATCTGAAATTTGGCCTGCCCGAAGTTTATGAGAATCCAGATGAAATGGATCGTTTAATGGCCGAGCAGGAAAAATTGCAGGAAAAAATCGATCATCTGGATGCCTGGAACCTCGACAGTAAACTTGAACGTGCCATGGATGCACTGCAATGCCCGCCCGACGACCAACCTGTTCACGAACTTTCGGGTGGCGAACGCCGCAGGGTGGCGCTATGCCGGCTTTTGCTCCGCGAACCCGATGTGCTGCTTTTGGATGAACCAACCAACCATTTGGACGCCGAAAGTATCCAGTGGCTCGAAATGCACCTTGCACAATACAAAGGCACCGTAATTTGCATCACCCACGACCGTTATTTCCTCGACAATGTGGCCGGCTGGATACTGGAACTCGACCGCGGACAGGGAATTCCATGGAAAGGAAATTATACATCGTGGCTTGAACAAAAATCAAAACGTTTGGAACAGGAAGAAAAAACCTACTCGAAACGCCGCAAAACACTTGAACGTGAATTGGAATGGGTGCGAATGTCGCCAAAAGCACGCCATGCAAAATCGAAAGCACGTTTGGGAGCATACGATAAAATGCTGAATGAAGATGTAAAACAGAAAGAAGAAAAACTTGAAATTTATATTCCGAATGGCCCTCGTTTGGGCGACAAGGTAATTGAAATGGAAGGCGTTTCGAAAGGTTACGGAGAACGGATACTATTTGAAAACCTGACGTTTAAACTTCCTCCTGCCGGGATTATTGGCGTAATTGGCCCGAATGGCGCAGGAAAAACCACGCTTTTCAAGTTAATAATGAAACAAATTGAGGCAGATGCGGGGAAAATTGAAATTGGTGAAACCGTTCAAATCAGTTACGTTGACCAAACACACAAAGCCATCGATCCCAATAAATCGGTTTTCGAAGTGATAACCGGTGGAACTGAATCGATAATGCTGGGCAACAAACTCACCAATTCGCGGGCCTATGTTGGCCGGTTTAACTTTACCGGCGCCGATCAGGAGAAAAAATGCGGCATACTTTCGGGCGGTGAAAAAAACCGGCTGCACCTGGCGCTGGCGCTGAAAGCGGAGGGAAACGTGCTTTTGCTCGATGAGCCTACCAACGATATTGACATTAACACGCTGAGGGCATTGGAAGAAGGCCTGGAAAGTTTTGCAGGTTGCGCGGTGGTTATTTCGCATGACCGTTGGTTTCTTGACCGTATTGCCACTCACATCCTTGCTTTTGAAGGAAATTCGGAGGTAACCTTTTTCGAAGGGTCGTTTACTGATTACGAAGAGAACCGCAAAAAAAGAATGGGAAATGAAGCTCCTAAACGGGTGAAATACAAAAAGCTGATGTAATAGCAAAAAATATTGCACTAAAAAACCGCTCAGGTTGAACCTGAGCGGTTTTTTATTTTATGGTAATTCGACCCGGCTACATTGCTGCTTTACAAGCATCAAGCAAAGTTTGAACATTTTTATTTGTAGCATCCAGCGCTTTTGCTTTTTCAAGAATTTCAATAGCTGCTTTAAACTCAACTTTTGCCTTTTCAATCTCGGCTATGTATGAAGCATCATCAGTTTTTAAACTGCCTGCGTTCACTTTTTCATTTGCCGTGCCAATAATTGCTGCACCATCTTTATACAATTCGTTACCTTCAGAAACATAAACACTTGCCAGTGCCTTGCTGATTTTGTCATCGCCCGGGTACTTAGCAATACCCTCTTCCAGGGTTGCCTTGTATTCAGCATCTTTGTCCAGACCATTGAGTGCAACTGCTTTGTAGTAAATCGAGCTTTCGCCCTTGTATCCCGCTTCATAAGCTTTTCCAAAAAATTCAACCGCTTTTTCGTTCATTTTTCCGCGAAAGGCTGCAATTCCGGCATTGTAATACAACGCATCCGTATCTTCAGTTGATGTTGCAATTGCTTTTTCGAAACTTGTAACTGCATTTGCATAATCTTTTTTGTCGTTGTAAGCCAGCGCTTTGTATTCGTGGCATTTCGAAACATTTATGCCGGCTTCAATTGCTATATCGAAATATTTTATTGCACCTTCAAGGTTATCGGCTTTGTATGCTGCAAAACCAATGTTGTAATTTATTGAGGCATCAACCTGAATGTCGCCAATGTTTTTCATCGCTTCGTCGAACAAAGCGTATGCTTTTGCATAATCTTTTGCATTCAACGCTTCATTTGCCTGATTAATTTTATCTGCCGCATCCTGGGCATAAGAAAAAACTGTAAATAAAACTGCTGCAACCAATAATAATCCCTTTTTCATCTTTCAACTTTTCTTTTAGTTAAACCTTTTTTTTATTTTTTACTTTATTTTATTTAAGCACCAAAAGTAATAATTCTGAGATAAAATCCTAAAACTAAATTCAAATCTATGGATTAAACAAATCGGGGTTCCTAAAGTTTAAAATGTTTTGTATCAGATGTAAATTGTTCTGTGCTTCAATATTATCCGGTTCAAGTTCAGTTACTTTCGAAAAAGCATTTATTGCTTTTCCCCAATTTTGAAATTTTTGTTCCAGTTTTCCTTTAACCATAAAGTATTCAACGGTTTCAGCAGGAACAATTTCATTAAATACTATTTGCGCCTCATTCGATTTTTCGGAACGGATAAGGTCCAAAACACGGTTTAAATTTTCATTACTCATTGGCTAAAACTTTTATTGTTCACCTCGGGTTACTGAAACTACCCCTTTAATTTTTTTTAACTTATGTATCAGGAATTCGAGATGTTCGACATTGTAAACCAACACTTTCAGCACACCTTCAAATTTCCCCCTGTCCGACTCAATATTTATCGAGCGCATTTGTACCCCCATATCTTTTCCGATAATGTGGGTAATTTCGGTCACAATTCCCATTTCATCGATACCCGAAATATGAAGGGTAGTGAGAAACGAACTTTTACTTGTTGTGTCGCGCCATCTTGCTCTTATCACACGGTAAGGAAATCGTTCCTTCATTTGCGGTGCATTCGGACAACTGTTGCGGTGTATTTTAATTCCTTCGTTAATGGTCACAAATCCAAAAATAGTATCGCCAAAAACAGGGTTGCAACAGGGAGCAAGTTTGTAATTGATATCTTTCAGGTTATTGTCGATTACCAAAAAATCGTCGCTACTTTCAAAAGTCAAATCTTTTAACTCCTTTTTTGGTAGAAGTTCCTCCAGTTTCAGTTTAGCGCTAACCTCTTCCTTTTCAGTAAAAATAGATTTTATATCCAACGGATCAATTTTCCCCACAGCCAAATCGTAATAAAGGTCAAGGGCCAGCCTGAACCCATATTTTTTTAGCATTTTCCTGATTCCTTCGTCGGTTAATTCCAGCTTCCAGTTTTTAAACTTTCGCACAAGGATCTCTTTTCCCTGCGCGGCCATAATTTTCCGTTCTTCGTTAAGGCTGGCTTTAACCCTGTTTTTGGCTTTCGAAGTAATTAAAAACTCAAGCCAGTCCATTTTGGGCTTTTGATTGGCTGATGTATCTATTTCAATGTGGTCGCCATTCTTTAGTTTATGCTTCAGTGTAACTTTAATGCCGTTTACTTTTCCTCCAACGCAGGTGTCGCCCAGACGCGAGTGTATTTCGTAGGCAAAATCGAGCATGGTAGCGCCTTTAGGCAATTTTTTCAAATCGCCTTTTGGGGTGAAAACAAATATCTCGTCGCTGTAAATGTCGGTACTAAAATGGTCGATAAAATCGACAACATTTAAATCCGGATTTTCGAGAATATTCCTGATTTCGGCAAGCCACGCATCATATCCCGATTTCTCTTTTCCCCCTTTGTATTTCCAGTGTGCTGCCAATCCTTTTTCGGCAACTTCATCCATGCGTTTTGTACGTATCTGAATTTCGGCCCACTTTCCGTGAGGCCCTAAAACTGTGGTATGCAGCGATTCGTATCCGTTCGATTTCGGAATGGTAATCCAGTCGCGCAACCGGTTCGGATTGGTTTGGTACTCTTCGGTTACAAACGAATAGGCAATCCAGCAATCCGCCTTTTCATTTTCAGGTTTCGAGTCCAGTATGATTCGAATGGCAAACAAATCCATCACTTCGTCGAACGAAACATCCTGTTTGTTCATTTTATTGAAAATGGACGAAATGGATTTGGTCCGGGCTTTCATCGAAAACTCAAAGCCCTTGTTTTTTAATTTCTTTTCGATCGGTTTAACAAATTCGGCCACAAAATTTGCCCGTTCAGTTTCCGTTTCCTTTAACCGGTTCACCACATAATTGTAGGCTTCGGGTTTCTGATATTTCAGGCACAAATCGAGCAACTCGGAGTTAATGGCATACAAACCCAGGCGGTGTGCCAGCGGGGCATATAAATAAGCGGTCTCAGTAGCCAAACGCTTTTGATTTTCAGCATCATAAATATCTAAATTCCTCAAAACCTGCAGCCTGTCGGCAATTTTAAGGATGATTACCCGAACATCGCCAGCCAATGCAAGAAGCAGTTTCCTGTAATTTTCAGAATGAATATCGACTGTATCGGTTCCCAGTGCATTAATTTTTGCCATTCCCGACAAAATCGAATAAATATGTTTTCCGAATTCAGCTTCAATCTCCTTTTGAGTTGCTTTTTGTTCCAACCCGGCGTACATTACATTATGCAATACCCCTGCAATAATTGAATCGGGCCCCAGGCCAATTTCCTGCGCAATAATGGCAGCCACGTCAAGCGAGTGATTTAAAATTACTTCGCCGTGACTAAATTTGTTTTCGCCAATAATTCCGCGCGCAAAAAGAAAAGCCCTCTCAATTTTCTCCAAATCATTCTGTTCCCAGCTATATTGACAAATCGATTTAAGATTTTCGTAGCGATCAATTATATGTTCTTTAATTTCCATAAATTTTCTTTTTCATGACCCCCTAATCCCCCAAAGGGGGACTTACAACCACAAAAGCTACTTTGCCGGTTCTTGCTCCTCTCCTTTGGAGAGGCCGGGAGAGGTCAATTTAGTAATCTCCTCACTAATTTCTTCCAAAACTTTTTCAATATTATTTTCAACCTCTTCATTTTTAAATCTAATTACCGAATATCCAATGTAATTAAGCCATTTCGTTCTTGCTGTATCTTCTTTCTTGTACTTAATATGAATTCCTCCATCAACTTCAACAATCAATTTGATT
>CAMTWS010000117.1:0-14942 GCA_947085485.1 uncultured Prolixibacteraceae bacterium | reverse complement strand
GGTAAATCGGCCCCAACCTGAAAAACTCCTGAAAAAGCAGTAAGTCCCTGCTCTCCGTTTGGCATAATTTGAGGAACAACGTTATAATCCCGTCGGTGGAGGTTTTCTGCATCCGTAATAGCGGCTAAATGTGTAACAGATAAGGTAATTCCATCATCGGAGATTTTAAATTTTCTTATCTGGTTGGTATATTCCTGTGTAAAAGTTGCCATGTTTGCCGGGTTATATCTCCCATCGAATTTATTGCCGCCAACCAAATAATAGGTATCGTAAATCATCAGAAGGTAACCGCCGGTTACTGCAAATTGCGGATCGCTTATTTGTCTGAAAAATGAGGTAAACGAAGTGCCTTTAATAACAGCATCAATGGTTGCAGGAACATTAATGGCGGTTAGTTTATTGTGGGTTATATGGTCCCGGGCCGTTGCGCTGTAACCATATCCGCCAATAAAATAAAGCATGTCGCCATTTTGCTGAAACTGCATATTTGTTGAGCTTAACTGTTCCTGTAAATCAACGGGAAGCGAAGTTAACGGCGCTGTCCACTTTTTTTTATTTGCCGGATCGATAACTATAATCTGATTATTCATACCCGCTTCGTCAAAAGAAGCAAAGGGTTGCCGTTTGTGCAATCCATCCAAACGACCACCCAAAATAAGCCATTTACCTTCATTTTGCCCTAAAGCAAATACCTGTAATCCGCCAACTTCAGGAATTTCAAGCGGCTCAATAGATATCTGAAATGGAGCAACCTGTGCTGAAATTCCTAATACCAGGAACAAAAAGATAATTCCTGTAAGTTTTTTCATTATTAATTTATTAAGCCCATTTAAAAATTGATTGTAACTATTTAATTACCACTTTTTTTGCAGGCGATTTCGTATTCCCGTATTCAATAAAATAATTATAAACTCCGCTCTGAAACCGGCTTACATCCAACATTAAAAAGCCGGTGTGTTTGTCAACAATAAATTGATCCACTTGCCTCCCGGTATTATCAACAAGATGTAATATTCCCTGATTCACATTTTCGGGTAAAGTGTAAGCAACTTTTAAGGTATTGGTTGTTGGATTTGGAAATGCATTTAACAGAATGTCTGGCGATTTTTCATTTAAATATTGTGCCGAAACCACTGTGCCCGGTAGGTTATATATGTTGGTCCACACTTTTTCCGGTACAACGGAATAATCGAAACAGTACGAAAAAAGCTTCCAGGTGTTTTCAGCGGTTTTATTGATATAATTGTATAACGAACCATCGATAAATGTAATTTGTGAACCGTCATCGTTAATAATTTTACTGTCATACTCATAATAAGCCTGTGCCGAATTGTATTTGTAATAGGTACAAAGCAACTCAATTCCGGAATCTGTATCGAACATTTTTTCTGAAAGAAATTTAACATCCGAAAGATAAAATCCACTGGGAACATTACAGTTAATTGTCCTGAACAACGAATGGTCGGTATTGTAAATCCGGCATTGCCCGTTGGGAACATCCATTAAATAATATTTGTAACCAAGCGTTTCAAACTTCACAACCGACGTTGAATAATCGTATTTTTTATCGAGTGTAACCTGAGCGTTTAAGGCAATATAAAGAGCTAATAATAAGCTGGTCGAAATTGATTTTTTCATGGTTTTGGTATTTTTTGAATTCTATTTTATCAATTTCAATCCTTCGTTAGCCGAGGCGTCGTTGGGATTATACAATTTCACTTTGTTGAATAATACTTTTGCATCGTTGTTATTACCCAAAAAATAGGAATTCCAGCCCAACATAAGCAACCCATCGTAACCAAACGGGTATAAATCGACAACTTTTTTAAACAGTGGTTGTGCCTTATTGTAATCTTTTCTGCCGTAATAAACCAGCCCCAAACGGTACAAAGCAACGGTATTGTTCGGATTGATTTCCAGTATTTTATTGTACAAATCAATTGCTTCATTCCATTTCCCCTGCGCTGCATATGGTAGAATTAATCCAAAGCGGGCTTCTTCCGAATACGGTTTCAACTTTTGTGCTGTCGAATAAAAAATTATCGATTCATCGAATAAACCGGCATTGTAGTTTAACCACCCCAACCGCAGGTTAATTTCATACGATGAAACATCAAGCACTTTTTTTAATTCAGTCATTGCTGCCGAAAAATCGCCATTTTTTTCGTGGGCATAACTTTTCGAAAAAGCAGTTTCAAGCGCTGCCTGGTTAACCTGCGCCCTTGTAAAAAATGAGGCGATAATAAATACTATAAAAATTAATTTCTTACTTAAAAATTCCATGATATTCCTGCAGTTAAAGTATGTTTTGTAAATTTATATTCCATTGAATTTGAGAGAAGTGTATTCGTGTAAACGTTGTATTTTTCAATTATATTCTGATTAATATAACGAATTACAAACTGGTATTGCTTACCTATCGGGAAATAAAAACTTCCGGTAAATTTCTGTTCCGAGCGTCCCGGGAAATTTGCCACAACATACCCCGCTGGTTCAATAAAATTTTTCATTTCACCATTTAAGTACTGACCAAAAAAATGAACTGTTCCCAGTTGCGCACCGCCGGAAATACCAAAAGTATTGTAACCGAATCCGTTTTCTGAATCGTTTTTAAAATAGACTCTTGGCGTGATATATAAATTGGTATTTGATAGCGGGTAAAAAGTTAGCCAGGCTGAATGCTGTCCAAATCCTTCATTATTGAAATTTCCATAATCGATTTCAACGCCGGACGCAAAATTTCCCAAATGTGTCCATATTGAAGCAGAGAAAATGTAATCGAAAAATTTTACGTTCGAACTGTAAAATCTATTCGGATTAAAATCTCCCAAAACCAAATCAGAATTACCCCAAATTGCGTTCATCGAAGTAGAAAAGTGCCATTTTTTGTTTATTAAAAAAACCGGGTTTATAAAATATTGATTTTGCCGAACTTTTATTGGAAAGGAGTATCGTGATCCCCAAAAAACCTGCTCCTCACGCGAAATTCCTAAATGGGTGAAATTATGGTTCAAAAATACTCCCGGCGCTATTTGGTGGCTGTAATCAACCGATTCGAAATGATAATCTTTAAGAATGAAAGCTTCACCATAATTGCTGCCTACATTCAATTCTTCATCAAAGTTAGTGTTGCTGAGCTGGTCAAAGTCCGGATTAAAACTGTATCCTGCTTCAACCGCCGCTCTGATTGGCTTCATTTTTTGGTAGTAGATTTTTTGTTTGAATGAAACCGAAAATTTATCGGCTACTTTCGAAGCTTCGGCACTTCTTCCTCCATAAATCAAACTGTAATATAAATATGCCTGTAACCACTCAAAGCTCTTATCGTTGTCCCATGCTTTCAGAAACCAGTCGGAAGCATTCCTGAACTTTTTTAAATTGTAATAGGCAATTCCGGTTCGTGCCTGCAGGTAAAAAAAATCGGTTCCCTGTGTACGGACTTTCGAAGCAAAATCAATGAGTTCGTCCCATTTTTGTTGCTGAAACAATTCGTACGATTTTATATCTGCCTCAACGTAACTTAGTTTTTTTTGTGCCGAAGCAACAAACAAAAACAAAAGCAAAATTGTGGTTATTCCAGTTCGTTTTGACATATTATTTTAATCTTTGCTTCTTTAAAAACTACCGAAACTTCAATTCCTCCATCTTGCCTGATTTTCAATCCCGAATAAAACTCCTTTTTTTGGTTCCCAAGTATTTTTTTACGTATAACAGCCTCCATTTCAATATCTCCCGACGATAAAATATCTCCTGCCCGTTTCATTTTCAGTTCAAAATCGACTTTTAAAAACAAGTACAGGGGTGCTATAAAATCCTGTAAAACCTTTAGCGCCCCTCCGAACATCAGATTTAACGGAATGGTGTCGGTGATTTTGCTATTGGGAAGAAAACCCAGCGGAACTTTAAACAGAGAAATAAAAAACCAGTAAAGGGCTGAGTTTTTCTTTCCGGTGAAATTTGTAAAATAGTGTAAATCGCCGTTATTGTAAAGAAATGCCATCCCACCATCTTTTTCACATCTGATATACGTTGTGTTAAAAACATCGGTTTCTACCACCCATGAAAAAGTACCGGCCTTTTTTTGCCAATTCTTGTTTTCTGACTCCACTTCAACACTTACTTTTAAACGTTGACCGGGAATAAAATGAAATGCTTTTGCCAACACTGCATTTATAGCCGGACTTGTTATAGTTTGTCCGTTTCCCGGGAATTCAAAACTTTTCATCGAGAAACTATTCCCTTCTTTTAGTAAATAGTGCCCAAAAGGATAATCGAATGTTTCAGAGCCAATGTGCGGGGTTACCTGAAATTGAAAATGAAGATGCGGATATGGCGACCTTCCTGAATTTCCGCAACGCCCCAGAAGTTGTCCTTTTTTAACAATATCGCCAACTTTTACTTCAAGCGAATGGTATTTTAAATGGCTCAGTTTTGCAAACAAATAATTGTTATACTTTATTATTACTGTATTTCCCCAGTTCTCTTTTGTATTGACGTTTCCTATCCTGTTTTCTTGCACCGTATTAACGGCTTCAATTACGATTCCATCGAAGGGCGAAAGGACTGCTTTCCCAAAGCAAAAATAATCTTCATGAAAATCGCCCGAATTTCTAAATTGTTGTCCGCCTTTGTCGGTAATAACAAAATCCCAGGCGTGGCGCCAGGCCCCTTTGTGTGTATATTCGCCATCGTGTCCCTGGCTAACTGTCCATTCGCCAAAAAATGGCAACGATGCCGAAACCGGAAATGCTGCCGGAAACCGTTTCAAATTCCCCGAATGTAAATAGAGATTTTTTTCCGGGTTCCCCAATTGTACAGGTGTTTCGATTAACGATTTTGGCCGCTGTTCGCGAAATTTAAGTGCATACAAAAACATGAGAACAACCGCATTAAAGGGGAGGGAGTAAGGTGAAATTTTAAACATCGCGAATATTTGCTGGGTACTGGTTGTAATTAAAACAACTGCCGGAAGCAATATAATAATCCATCCATAACTCACCTTTCCGGGAATAAGGAAATAGCCGCCAAGGGCAATGGCCATTAAAATATAGTTAAACCCGATAAAAGTATATCCAAGCGAAATAAACTCAATTCCAACAATTTGATAGAATAAATAGGCCACCGAAAACCCCAGTACCGAAAGGACAAAAGTAATCCGGGAATAAATTAGCAAGCCCAACGAAATAATAATTCCCGATAACAAATGAGTTTGAAAAAAGATAGCTCCAAGCGAGTGAAAATAAATTTTTACAAAAGTTGAACGGATTGTATTTTCAAGGAATTCGTAGAAATTAATGAAAGGTTGCCCACCAATAGCATACAATTCATTATAGGTGAATATTCCGCGTTCGCTGATGTTTAAAGCGGTTAAACTGTTTCCTGAAAGCGCTACAATCCAAATGGCAATTAAAAACGGAACACTCAAAAACGGCAAGCCATATTTTCCGAGTACACCCTGAAAAACAACTGTCAGAAAAAAACTTAAAACGGCTGAAATGGCAATTAAAAGAAATACTTCCGGAGAAGGCTGGTAAATTAATCCTACACCCAAACCAACCAGCAAGGCATTAAAACCATACAAGCCTGAAACGAAATAATATTTGTTGTAACCCAAAAACCAGGCGAGCGAGTTGGCAATTATAACGGCAATTAACCCACCCAATCCGGCGCCATAATCGAAAAAGCTAATAACAACCAAAAAAACAGCCAGTAATTTCGAAGTTGAAAAAAATACCTGCGAATAGCTGTTTAATATCGATTGTACGATTTCTTTTCCTGATAGTGCGTTGCCCTTCATGTGGTTATTTTTTTATGATTTGCTTTACTATTATCAAATCCTCAACTTGCTTTTCTTCATTTACCCCAGCCCTAAAGGGAGTGAAGAAAATCAATTTGCTCCCTTTAGGGCTGGGGTAAACAAATTGAATTTCTGAACGGTGCAACATATTTTATTTATAAATCATGTCATTCAATCCATTATCTTTTCGGATTCAGTTCAAAACTTTGTAACGAATCCAGATTCTCTTTTTTCCTGATAATATGCGTTTTTCCTTCTAAATCAATTAATACAACATTCGGCCTGAATGTAATAAACTGCATCCACTGGGTCATATTATATGCCCCAACCCGCTCAATCACCAACCGGTCGCCGGTTTTTACATGCGGAAAATTGATGGCATCGCGAACCACATCTATATTCATGCAAAGCGGCCCGTAAATGGTGGTATCTTCTACATATTCAGAAACTTCCTTACTTGGATAAACGCCGAGATTGTACCAAAACGAGGTAAAAAGTAAATTTACACCGGCATCGATTACCATAGTTCGGCGGCCAAGCGTGGAGCGTTTATTGGCCAGAACGGTGGTCAGTAAATATCCGGCATCGTCGATAAGTGCGCGCCCGGTTTCGAGAAAAAGCACCGGCAGATTTTCGTGTGGAATTTCTGACGAAATAATGGCGTTTGAAATTGCTTCGGCATAATCGTCAAACAATGGACAGGTTTCAGAACCCGGCATGTACGCACCTTTCAACGTGTTTTTCGATGCAAATCCACCACCCAAATCGATGTATTTCAGCCAGTAATCGAATTTTCGATGGGTAGCCATGTACAAATTCGATAACTTGGATGCAGCAATTGCATACGCCGAAACTGACATGATATATGTTCCGATATGTGTGTGCAATCCAATCAAATCAAGGTTTTCAGCTAACATTATCCGGTTAATTGCATTCCAGGCTTCGCCATTTTCGTAGTTAAACCCAAAACGATCCCAGATTGGGTAAATTCCGGCGTCGAGGTTTACGCGAATGGCTACACGTGCTTTTTTGTTGAGTTTGCGGGTGGTTTCCATCAGCAAATACAACTCATCGAAATGGTCGATGTGGATGCAGGCGTTGTGATTGATGGCCAACGTTAAATCCTCTTCCGATTTTTCCGGGCCGTTATATAGAATTTGCGAACCATTTACGCCAAGTGAAAGCGCTTTTTGAAATTCGAAGCCTGATACAACTTCGGCCCACGAACCTTCGTCGTGAAAAATGCTGCAAACAGCATCGAGATAGTTGGTTTTGTACGACCAGGCAAACTGTACTTTCGGGTAACGTGTTTCAAATGCACGACGTGCTTCAGCATAAGTTTCACGTATGGTTTTTTCTGAAATCACAAACACCGGAGAGCCAAATTCATCCATTAATTTTGTAACCGGAATTCCGTCGATTGCCGAAACTATTTTTTGCCTGGCCGGCAACCCGAATTTATTGGGGATGCCCGCTGTGATTTTACTGATAAACGGTTTTTCGTATTTTAATTTTTCCATGTATTTCTGTGTTTAAATCTCTTTGTTCATTGATATTGCTGCGAATTTTTCCAAATCAACAATCATATCGTACGAATAACGTACAAACATTTTTCCTATTTTATAAGTTGTCATTGGTTTTACTTCCATTCCAAGCGCCAATTTAATAAGCGCTTCAGGAATATTTTGCCCTGCACCAACCGCCAGGTAAACCCAGGCCGGAATCCGGGGATTAATTTCAATCAAATAATAGTCTCCATCTTTTGTTTTTATAAGTTCGAGCTCCATTCCACCTTTCCATTTTGTTTTCTGAATAATCATGCGGGTGAGTTCCATCATTTTTTCATCGGCGAGAGTTATACCACCCCATGCTTTTCCTTTGTCGGTAATGTACTGTTTCCGCATGGGTACCGCGGCAATTGTATTTCCTTTTCCATCGCCAAGTGCGATTACATTTACTTCTGTTCCTTCAACAAATTCCTGGGCAATTACCGGAAAACCCCATTTGGCGGAAACTTTGTAAAAAGCCTGCCTTGCCTGTTCTACGTTATTTGCCAGATGTGCATCGTAAAACTGGCCCTTAATCATTACCGGATAATCAAAGCGGTCTTCAATATCAGCAATTTGTCCAATGTTTCCCATGTTTATACTGCCTGGTACATTAACTCCATATTTTTTACCGTATTCCGGCAGTTTATCTTTGTCTCGTTCCTGAAACTGTTTAAGCGACGGCAAAAAAGTGTGGATTCCTTTTTCCAGCAATCGCTGCTCGTTTTTCATAAACGAAAAAAGCTCGGCATCGAAATTGGGAATCAAAACGTCAATTTTTTCCTGCCGGTGAATCCATTCAACCCGTTCAATTAATTCATCGGAACCTACGGAGGGATAAGGAATCTGAAAAATACGGTCGCACAAACCTTCCATATAAATTCCCGGCTCCAGGTTTTCGTAAACCAATCCTATTACCCTGACATCAAAATCTTCCGATTCTTTGGCGCCGCGAATTACAGGAACCCCCGGCCCCGGATTATCGGTATTGTTCAGTCCTGTTACTGCAAGTGTTATTTTCTGTTTTGCCATTATCGGGTTCTATTTAAAATCCATCGGGTTGCCCTGAATAATAATCTGATGATGCTTCAGTAGGGCACAAAACTCATAAAAGTCCTTTTCAAAAGTCAGGTCGTCAACATCATATTTTTCAGTAATTACTTTTTTCAGGTATTCCAATTCATTCTCTTCCCAAATGTTTTTAATCAATTCCAACCCAAATGGATTCAGGCTAAACGAATCGCCGGTTTTCGAGTTAAAAACAAACCCATTGTCGCTGATTTTTACTTCTTCTGCTATTTTCATCTTCTTAGTTTTGAATTTTCATTGAATGTATGACACTTTAGCTAAAAAAACTTGCGGGTGTAATTCAAACACAATGTTTTTTGCCGGAGGTGCTAAATTTGAATAACCCCAAATCATATTAGGTGTAGATAGAAGGCAATAGTTACAACCCTTTAAGGGGGCAATTGCAACCAACATCATGCACAATTACAAGCAGCGAAAGTCCCCTTTACGGAGCAGGCCCAAATATCAGTTTTCCAGGTTTTGCCCTTTAATAACCACCTTCAACTTTTCCGGATCGATACCTTCTGATGAAACCCAACCTTTAATTACCCTTTTTTCACCTGGCGCCAGCGACACATAGTTATCATCCCAGAAAACCGGCAAAACTGATTGACCGGTTGCAGAATCCACAATCCGCAACTCGATGAAAAAAGCCAGTAAGCCGGAAGCATTATTCAATTCGCAGGTAAAATTTACCTTGCCCTCGGTTACAACTTTTTCTACCTTCAGGTCAACCCATGTCCGATTCAAGGTATTTATTCCGGTGAGGTCGGCAAATGCTTTATTTGGGGTGTAAACCCACGTGGTATTTTCAAAATCCTGAACATCATCAACTGTCGATAGCCAGTAAAAATTATTGGCAACTTCTTTCTTCGAGCTGTCCAAAATTCGTAAATCGAGGAAATATGTTGTGGACAGGCCATTTATTTTGGGCATTTCATGAATCAGGGCAGCGCTATTTGGGGAGGCGCTAAATTCTTGCCTGCCGGAATAAACTATTTTGGAATTGATATCATAAACCGTCACAACCAGCGAATGGTTTTGGGCTGCCTGCAAACGGTCGTTGTTTACATAAATGTTTTTGTCTTTATAATTATAAATGGCCATTAACGGAGCCGCTGCCTTTTTAGTGCCATAAAAAGCCCCGTTGGGCATCAGGTAATAATCATACAATTGCCAATACATTTCAGGCCAGGCCGAATTCAACATCCATTGAATGACGCCGGTACTTTCAAATTTATTTACCGCAAAAGCTTCAAACATCCCTCTGATGGCTTCGTAATTTGAAATTTGATTTTTGAAGGCAAATTCCTCCAGTGTGGCTACTTCGCCGTACCGGGGATTAAAAGCGCGAAGGAAGCGGTTAAGGGTTGCAAATTCATTGCGGCCGAGATGATAATTCCACATACTGTCCATGGGCCACCAATTTTTTTCGGGCAACATTCGTTTAATGCTTTCGATGGGAGGAACCTGCGGGCCGGGACCTGTTTCTGTATTAAAACCATATGCGCCGCCATAATTTGTGTCATTGTACCAGTAATTGGGCGAAACCCAGTCATAGGGGCCTAACATTTTTACTCCCGGAGGGCCGCTTATTGTACTTGTATTGAAGTGACCACCCACTTCAACTCCACGGCAGGTAGTAACAACTGGCCGTGCCGGATCGATTTCAGCCATGTGCCGGTTAAGTATGGTTTCAAGATCGGGGTGCGGCAAGCGGTCGCTGCCATAAGTCCAGAGAAAAACGCTTGGATGGTGACGGGCCCGTAATACCTGTTGCCGAAAAGCTCCGGCTTCACGCTCATATTCATGTTCGTAAATTGACATATATGGGCCATCGGGCCTCCCGCAGTAACTTTCCCATTCCCACTGACAACTCCAGCCTATCATGAGTAAAATTCCCTGCTCATCACAACGTTCGTACAGGGTGTTGTTTTTCCCCCAAAAACCTTCCAGGCGAATGGCATTCAAATTCATGTGCCTGACATAATCCACCTGTGCTTTCACCTTTTCATCCGAATCGGCTAAAAGCATGTCGTCAACCCATCCGCCCCCGCGAATCAATACTTTCTGCCCGTTAACCATAAAGCCCCGGTGTCCTTCTTCTGTCCGGAAATCTTTAATTTGCCTGATTCCAAAGCGAATTTTCTGCGCATCGGAAACATTATTGTCAACTACTGCTTTAACGGTAAGGTTATGGAGGAAAGCCTCACCCATATTATTGGGCCACCATAGTTTTGGTTTTTTAACATTCAACGATGGAAATTCATCGGGAGCAAAAAACACCTCTTTTTCTTGTCCTGGATCAAGAGTTACTTTTTTTGAATAAACTTCACCATTGAACTCAGCCAAAAGGTTAAACTGCTGTTCAGCATCCGAATGATTGGTCACAAAAGCCGAAATTAAAAGATTAGCCTGTTGCAGGGTTTCATCAACTGTGGAAACTACATTGCTGTGGGCCACAGAAACAGTGCCCGTTGTTTTCAGTTTTACTCCCCGCCATAAACCCATGTTCCTGTCGGGGGCTTCGGGGTTCCAATCAACAAAACCAAGAATCAGATCTCCGCGAACCGGCGGAATAATTTCAATGGCCATAGCATTGTTACCGTTCACAAGGTATTTGCCCACATCGAAATTATAGATACCAAACGAGCCTTCCATTACATCGTCCCCTGCAACCTTTTGCCCGTTAATCCAAAGGTTGGCCTTATAATTAATGCCTTCCAGTATAATTTGATGAAATATTTCTTTTCCGGTTTTTTTTATATTAAAGTCGCAGCGATACCACCAGGGCACCTGAAACAATGATTTATCAACCTGTTCCAATTGCTTGTTAAAATAAATATCCTGGTATTGCCCATTTTGAATTAAACCACTTAAAACAGTGGCTGGTATTTCAACCGGAAAACCTGTTTCTTTATTAAAATCTACCCGGGAAATAGCATCGCCTCCAACTTCAACCGAAGAGGAAGAGAACAATCGCCATCCGCTATTCATTTCAACTTCGAAAACCCCATCGCCTGATTCGGAAGTACAGGATACAAGTTGCATACAACCGGCCACTGCTGCCATAAATAAACTCCATTTTTTTTTCATAGTATTTCGATTTAAGTTAGTTGCCAAAATAAACCAATCAGAAAATTATCTCACCGCGATACAAAGATTTAAATTTTTTAAGTTTATACAAGTGGTTATATTAAAATTATTGTCGATTCAGGCTGAAAGCAGGTCTGGCCTGCAACTGAACTGTTTGGCATTAATATTGTTTTATGGGTAAACATTATTAATCAAATTTTTTGAATCATGAAAAAATTAGCAGGCATTCTATTCTTATTTGCAGCGACCGTTTTAATTTCGTGCGAAGGACCAATGGGACCTCCGGGAGAAGACGGAACTTCACTGATTGGTACTGTTTTCGAAATGGAAGGTGATTTTAAAGCGTCAAATAACTACGAGTTGTTCTTCGATTTCCCCAAAAACTTTAAAATCTACGAAACCGATGTGGTACTTGTTTACATTTTATGGGATGTTGCCACTGTAAACGGAAAAAAAACCGATGTGTGGAGGCTTTTACCGCAAACGGTGATTTTATCGGATGGCGTTTTACAATATAATTTCGATTATACGGTAAATGATGTCAGGATTTTCCTCGAAGGAACTACTGATTTCAGCAAACTGCTCCCGGCTGAAACACAGGATCAGGTTTTCAGGATTGCAGTTCTTCCGGCCGATTTTGTTGCCAGCAAGAAATCAGCAGAAATCAGCGAACTTAATGTACTGATGAATTCGCCGGAGTTGAAATTTATTGTGATAGGGAAATAGTTGGAGGACCGGAGTTGGAGGACCGGAGTTGGAAGAAAGGCGGAGGGAAAATGTTTGAATGAGTGAGATTTTATCTTTGGACATTAACTCTAAGGTACAACCTGAAACTCTAAACCTGAAATTTGGGGAAGTAAATAATTAAATTTATTATTCTTTTCTTTGCCAGCGAATTATTAAGTTAATTAAGATGGGCAATAATATAAAAATCCCCGCAGTTATAGGTGTTGGAAACGCATTGGTTGATATAATTTCGGTTTTGGAAAACGATACAATTCTCGATAAATTCGGATTACCGCGGGGTAGCATGACTTTGGTAGATGCTGAACTTTCGAAAAAAATCCATGATTCCGTTTTTTCCGAAAAAAGCGAAATGTCAACAGGTGGTTCGGTGGCAAATACCATGCGCACTTTGGCAAGTCTTGGCGGTAACAGTGGTTACCTCGGGAAAATTGGGAACGATGAACTTGGGGTTGTTTTTAAGGAGGCTTTTGAAAAGAGAGGAATTAAAACACACCTTTTTTTTAGTGAAAAAGAAACGGGCAGGGTAATGGGTTTGGTAAGCCCCGACTCGGAGCGTACCATGGCAACTTATCTTGGGGCTGCGGCTGAACTTACTCCCGGAGATTTTACTCCTGAGATATTTAAATATTACCAATATGCTTACATGGAAGGCTATCTGGTTTTTAATCACGGTTTAATTAAAGCCGGGGTAGAAATGGCAAAAGCAGCAGGGTTGAAGGTTGCCATTGATTTGGCGAGTTTTAACGTGGTTGAGGCCAATCTCGATTTTTTAAAGGATTTGATTATGACCAGAATTGACATTGTTTTTGCAAACGAAGAGGAAGCCAAAAGTTTCACCGGAAAAGAACCCGAAGGGGCGCTGTACGAAATTGCAGAAATGTGCTAACTTGCAATTGTAAAAGTGGGTAAACAGGGGTCGTACATTAAAAGGGGCGATGAGGTAATTAAGGTAGGCGCTATTCGGGCAAATGCGGTTGATACAACCGGCGCAGGCGATAGTTATGCCGCAGGATTTTTTTACGGGCTAACCCATAATTACGATTTGGAAACCTGCGGTAAAATTGCAGCATTTGTTTCAGGAAAAGTGGTTGAAGTGATGGGCGCCAACCTGCCCGATCATCAATGGCCCGAAATTCAGGAAGAAATCAGGAAAATTGTTGAATTGCGAAACTGATAAATTGTTGACTTTTTTTGTTGAGTTGGGGACTTAGAGTTCACCTGCTCAATGTTAAATCCAAAATATTACTTCTTTTTCCAAATCGACTTCATTTCATAAACATCCAGTTTATCAATTCCCAATTCACCTCCATTTGTGAATATTAACAGGTCTTCTGCTCCTTCGGCAGGTGTAAAACAATTGGAAATAACCGTTTGGCCTCCATTTACAAAAACTTCGATCGATGCCCTGTCAACCAAAATTTCAAGCGAAATTTTATTATCAACCGGCACTACAGGAACTGTTGTATTTAAAACCGAAAGTGTTCCCCGCTTTACATTATATAATATTTCAATACCAGGTATTTTTTTGCTGTGACGAACAACAAATCCAAAATTATCTGATGTTTTTAAATCAAGTTCGGCAATAATATGAAAACAATCTCCTTTAACACTTTTGGTTATATTCTCCTTGATTCCGGGTATTAAAATTTTTCTCTCCCAACTTTTGTGTTTTCCATGTAATTTTTCGATTTCTTTAACTGGTTTTCGAACCAATTTATAACCAAAACTAAATTTTGTCAATGAAATTTCGCATGGGAACGACATTTGCCCTTTGAACGGCATTCCGGGGAATTCTCCTCCCCTCATCCAGGCAATCTGAATAGTTCGCCCGTCTTCTTTTGGAATATTGCTCCAGGTTTGGGTTGCATAGTAATTAGCGCCAAAATCACTTTTTATTTTAGCCGATTCAGATGTAAAAAATTCACCATCAAAAGCGCCAATCAAATAACTTCCATCCCCATCAAAGAGTATCCATTTAAACTCACCGGGCCGGTTTGTAACTTGCAGTTTTACTAAATCCGGACATTCATAAAATCCCGGGATATGATTTTTCCATTGCCAGTCAATCAAATTCTCGGAAGTATAAAACGATACTCCTTTTGATTTTTCATCTGTTGTATTTTTCCGGTACAATACCATCACCCATTTTTTAGTTTCTTCGTGCCAAACCACCTTTGGGTCGCGGGCATCATCATTTTCATCATAAGGAATTATTGGATTCCCTCCGAATTTTTCCCAAGTTCTTCCTTTGTCGGCGCTGAAAGCAATGCGTTGCCCACAGCTTTTACTTGTATAAAATGCAACCAGGGTTTTTTCGTCACCCTCTTGTTTTCCAAGAATATTGTGTTCGTCAACTATGGCTGAACCCGAAAATGCAGTACAAAATTCCTTATCATCCGAATTATCATCCGGATAAAGTGCAATTGGCAAGCGCTCCCAATGTATCAAATCTTTACTCACAGCATGCCCCCAGTGCATAAACCCCCATTCGTTGCCTTTTGGATTATATTGATAGAACATGTGGTACTCACCCTTGTAAAATACCAATCCGTTCGGATTGTTATGCCAGTTTTTTTCGGGCGTAAAATGAAACTGCGGCCTGTAAAGTTCATCATTTTTTTCTGTCTCCGGAATAAACGAAGAAAGCATAAATACTACAAGCACAGACAATAAGGCTGTTGATAAAT
>CAMTWS010000116.1:0-10530 GCA_947085485.1 uncultured Prolixibacteraceae bacterium | reverse complement strand
TTTGGTACACACCTGCACCAGTTGTAAATTTTATTGTTCGAGCAGTTGATGATGTTTTAAAAACCGAATTTGATTTACCCAACGGACTTGCCGACAATAGCAAAACAAAAATAAAAGTTGATGTACAAGGCAAAAAAACAGAACAGGAAGTTCACAAAGTTCAAATACTTGACCCAGCCACAGGCACAGGAACTTTTTTAGCTGAAGTAGTAAAACATATTCATAAAAAGTTTGAAGGGCAAAAAGGAATTTGGAGCAATTATGTAGAAACGCATTTATTGCCTCGCCTCAATGGATTTGAGTTGCTGATGGCAAGTTACGCAATGGCACATTTGCAATTAGATTTATTACTTAAAGAAACGGGCTATGACCCCTCTAAATCTCCCCAAAGGGGAGACTTTCTCCCCTCCTCTGGAGGGGTTGGGGGAGGTCGTCTTAGAGTTTATCTTACCAACAGTTTAGAAGAACACCACCAAGATACAGGAACTCTCTTTGCAAATTGGTTAAGCACAGAAGCAAACGAAGCCAATCACATCAAAAGAGATACGCCTGTAATGTGTGTAATTGGAAATCCGCCATACAGCGGAATATCTTCAAACAATGGCGAATGGATTAGCAAACTGATTGAAGATTACAAATATATTGATGGGGTACATTTTAATGAACGCAAACACTGGCTGAACGATGACTATGTAAAATTTTTGCGTTACGGACAGCATTTTATAGAGAAAAATGGAAGTGGTGTTTTGGCTTTTATTAATCCACACGGTTTTTTAGACAATCCTACTTTTCGAGGTATGCGTTGGCATTTGCTCAAAACTTACGATAAAATTTATACTATAGATTTACACGGAAATAGTAAGAAAAAAGAAAAGCATCCAGACGGAAGTGCTGATGTTAATGTGTTTGACATTATGCAAGGTGTTGCAATAACTGTATTTGTAAAAACAGGAAAGAAAAAATCAAACGAATTAGGTAAAGTATTTCACTATGACTTGTATGGGAAAAGAGAAATGAAATATGATTTTCTTTCAGATAACTCACTGAAATCAGTTGACTTTAAAGAGTTAAAACCAGAAAAGCCATTTTTGTTTTTTGTTCCTAAGAATAATACAGGTATAAAAGAATATGAGAATGGATTTAGAGTAGATGAATTATTTTCAAAAAACGTAACAGGTATTGTTACAATGGGTGATAGCTTTATTATTGAAGAAAAATTAACTGTTTTAAAGAAGCGTTTAACAAATTTTATAAGTAATGAAATAAGTGAAGATTATTTAAATAAAGAATTTGGGTTAGGTAAAAATTATGCAGAATGGATTTTAAATAACAAATCCACTCTAAAAATTGAGGATTCAAAATTCACTAAAATAGCATATAGGATTTTCGATGATAGATACACATATTTTGACAATAAATTACTTTGGCGTTGGAGAGTTGATGTAATGCAACATTTCCTAAAAGGGGAAAACATTGGTATTGATTTGTGTCGTCAATTAGTTTCAGATAGTTATTCTCATATTTTTGTAACAAATAAAATAGTTGATGATTCTTTTGTTTCCAATAAATCAAGAGAAAGGGGCTATGTATATCCTTTATACCTCTATCCAGAAATCAAAGGACAGCAAACCATCGGAAAAACAGCAGAAAGAACACCAAACCTAAACACAGAAATTGTAAAGCAAATAGCGGAAGAATTAGGTTTAACTTTTACCAACGAACCCTTCGACTACGCTCAGGGTGACACACGAACGACTTTTTCACCCATAGACATTTTAGATTACATCTATGCTGTTTTACATTCGCCAACGTACCGAGAGAAATACAAAGAGTTTTTAAAAATAGATTTTCCGAGAGTGCCTTATCCAAAAGATGCAGCAACCTTTTGGCAATTAGTAAAATTGGGCGGAGAAATCAGACAAATACATTTATTAGAAAGCCCAACCGTGGAAAAATACATAACGCAATATCCAATAGACGGTAACAATGTAGTTGGCAAAACAAAATATCAAGTCGGCAAAGTTTTTATTAACGATACACAGTATTTCGACAATGTGCCTCAAATCACTTGGGACTTTTTTATTGGTGGTTATCAGCCAGCACAAAAATGGCTCAAAGACCGCAAGGAAAGGAAATTAGAGTTTGATGATATTCTTCACTATCAGAAAATAATTGTTGCATTATCGGAAACGGACAGATTGATGAAGGAGATTGATAATATTGAAATTGAATAAGGAATATGAGCAATCAAATATTTAGCAAAATTGACGGTGCAATTGCAACCTTAATCGGATACATCGAAACAGGTGATTTAGCGCTTCCTGATTTACAAAGACCTTTTGTTTGGGGTAATAACAAGGTGAGAGATTTGTTCGATAGTATGTATCGTGGTTATCCTATTGGTTATTTTTTGCTGTGGCGAAATAATACTGGCGAAAAATTAACGCAAATTGGTAAAGATGATAAAATGCATAAAGTTCCTAATATGCTTATTATTGATGGTCAGCAACGATTAACGGCATTATACAGCATTATAAAAAAGCAAGAAGTTAAGGATAAAGATTATAGGTTCAGACGAATAAAAATAGCGTTTAATCCTGTACTTGAAGAATTTAGGGTTGCAGATGCCGCAACAATAAAAAACAAAGAATTTATAAATGATATTTCTGAAGTTTTTGAAGGAAGTACGTGGCAATTCATAACCAATTATTTAACACAATATCGTGCTTACGTTGCTGAAATTACCGAGAAGTATAAAGAAATAATTGGTAAAATTAAAGCAGGAGTAGACCTTAAAGATGCTGAATATATCTTTTGTATTACTCGTTTAAATCAAATCAAAGACCCTGACGATAATATAACTCAACTAATTGCAAGTTTAAGGGAAAGGAAGGCAGTTTCCTTACCCGAAAAACATAAGGAACTTTTTTTAACCTTTTTTGAAAAACCAATTGAAATTAATGAAGGTGAAATATGCACACGAATTAATAAGTTACATTCCCTTACAAATTATCCCTATCAGGCTTTGGAAGTTTCAGCAGATATAGACGAAGAAGCCTATTTTATACCCGAAAATTTGTATTTTCGAAGTTTTTATTGAGCTTACAACGAGTGCGGTTATTCCCCATTTTTCCACAAGACAATGAAACGAGAAATAGAAACGACCTACAACTATAGGAATTATTACCTTTAAATTGAGTAATGGGAAATAACTACATAGACATAAAGAACAAACTTGACGAAGGTCTGACTTTTAAAATATCACGATTCAAAGAGCAGATTAAGAAAACTAAACCCCACAAACATGATGAATATTACGAATTAATATTTTTAAGTGAAGGTGAAGGTTTTCATTGCATAGAATCGGAAAAATATATGATTTCAACGCCTGAATTTTATTTTTTAAAACCAGGACAACTTCATTTTTGGCAATTTACATCTATACCCAAAGGATTTGTAATCCTTTTCAACGACAGAGAATTCAATGCAGTTAACGAAAATTTATTGATTGAATTGGTCAGAAAATTAACTGATATAACAAGGTTAGAAATCCAACAAGCCAAATATCCAACTCACATATTGGAAGATATTTTAAATGAATATCAACTTAATACGCAATACTCAAAAGAAATCATTCATGGATTACTGAAAGCATTGTTTGGAAAACTCCTGCAAATAAAAACAGAAAAATCGAACAGCATCAACCAACCACAATCAGTCTTTGAACGATTTAAGCAGCTATTAGTGAAAGAATGTCCGAGACTTCATAAAGTGAATGAGTTTGCCGATTTGCTGTATACAACACCTCAGAACCTAAATGTAATATGTCGTAAACGAACGGGTAAAAGTGCAAGCGAGATAATAACAAATCAAATATTGCTTGAAGCCAAAAGATATATCCTACATACAGACAACACTATAAACGAAATTGCAGAAATTCTGTCGTTCACAGACACATCAAACTTTGTGAAGTTTTTTAAAAGGCACGAAAACATTACTCCAATACAATTCAGAAGCAAACATTTTCAATAATACCATTTTATTATTCTTTCCTACCATGCCAATAACAGCCATACTCCATAATTTTGCAGAATAATTTTTATAATTGTGTTGCATGGAAATTGTAATTATATGTTTGGCTGCATTCTTAACAGCCGTATTAACTTTCTTTTCGGGCTTTGGGCTTGGAACAATATTAACCCCAGTTTTTGCAATATTTTTTCCGATTGATATTGCCATTGCACTAACAGGTGTGGTGCATTTCTCAAACAATCTTTTCAAAATTGCCTTAGTCGGAAAAAATACCGACAAATCCGTTTTGCTTCGTTTTGGTATTCCTGCAATTTTGGCATCATTTGCAGGTGCTTGGTTATTGCTTAAAATAACTGTTTTACCAACGCTCTTTCAGTACGAGCTATTAGGAAAGGAATTTGAAGTTACACCTGTTAAACTTATCATAGCAGTGTTATTGATAGTTTTTTCAATTCTTGAAATTTCTCCCTCATTTCAAAAAGTCCAATTTGGAAGGAATAAACTTGTTTTAGGTGGCGTTTTAAGCGGATTTTTTGGCGGTTTATCAGGTATTCAAGGAGCAATTCGCAGTGCATTTCTCATAAAAAGCGGACTTTCAAAAGAAGCATTTATAGCTACAGGTGTTGTAATAGCCTCTTTGGTTGACTTTACAAGGTTATCGGTTTATGCTTCTCGTTTTACATCGGCAAACCTGCACGAAAACCTCACACTACTAATTTCTGCAACTCTTGCAGCAATAGCAGGAGCATATTTCGGCAAAAAACTGCTTAAGAAAGTTACTTTGCGGAGCATTCAACTAATTGTAGCCGTAATGCTTATATTAATTTCAATTGCTTTAGGTTTAGGAATCATTTAATTCAATCATTATGAAAACAATTAAGAAATTACTTTCCTTTATTATTGGTTCATCCAACGATTATAAGTCCCTTGTTCCTCGTATGATTGTTGGGTTAGTGTTTTTATCAGAAGGTATTCAGAAATATCTTTTCCCCGAACTTGTTGGTGAAGGTCGTTTCGCAAAAATTGGTTTTGAAAATGCAGAGTTCTTAGCCTATTTTGTAGCCCCTTTCGAAATAACTTGTGGCATATTGCTACTTATGGGTTTACTTACCCGTTTAGCGTCGATTCCTTTGCTTATCATTATGGCAACAGCAATTGTAACTACTAAAGTTCCAAAACTTTTAAATGACGGATTTTGGCCTATGGCTCATGATTCAAGAACTGACTTTGCCATGACTATGCTCCTGGTTTTCCTGATTATTTATGGAGCAGGCAGACTTTCAATAGATTCAGTAATCCTAAAAAAAATCACAAATGCTAAATAGATTGCTTTCGAAGTGGTATTTCCCAATTTCTTTGAAATATATTTCTCTTGTTGCATATATAGTTCTTATTGTAACGGGATTAATGGCTTATTCAACGGATGCAGAATTTCTAAAACAATTACGAAACACAAACCTTGGAAACCTGATAGTTTGGTCGTATTGGTGGCCTGCTATCGTTATAATGGCAATCTTTTTTGGACGCATTTGGTGTATGGTTTGCCCTGTGGAAATAATCACAACATTTTTTTCTAAAATCGGATTAAAACGGAAACGCCCCAAATGGTTGCTTTCAGGTTGGGCAATTACCATTTTTTATATCATAATCCTGTTTGTCGGAATACAGGGTTTTGCAATACATCGTAATCCTTTTTTCATGGCAATCTATCTTTTAGTTATTGTCGGGGTTTCAATTATTATTGGTAGTATTTACGAAAAAAATACTTTTTGCCGTTATGTCTGTCCGGTTGGTTACTTGTTGGGTTTGTATTCACGACTTTCATTTTTTGGCTGGAGAGTAAAAAATCCTCAAACATGCGAAACCTGTAAGGACAAATCCTGTATTCACAAGAAATATCAATATAACCTGAATAAGAAAAGTTGCGGTGTTGATTTGTATCCTGCAACCATTACAGATAACGCCAATTGCATTCTGTGTGCAGGTTGTTTAAAAACCTGCAATGAGTATCAGTCAGAACCCAGCACAAACAGGCCAAACCCTGAATTCAGACATATTGGATTTGCCAACGATTTATTTCAATTAAAACCACTGAAAATTGCTGAGATGGTTTTAGTTCTTGTTGTTTCCGGTTATATGATCTCGCAAATATGGTCGGAGTGGAGCATTACGAATTTATGGTTGACATACATCCCATCAGCAATTAGCGAATCCTTGCATATTAATAACCCGATAGCCTCAGGGATAATTTACGGTGTCTTTTGGTTCATTATTATTCCAATGGTTGTGTGGTTTATACCTTTTCTTGTTTTACACATTGTTGGTATAAAACCAAATTTAAAGCAATACTTCCTGAATTATGGCATTGCATATATACCGATTGTTGCAGCAGCACATGCTGTAAAATCTATTGTAAAATCAATTGACAGAATCCCTTACATTGAACATCTTGCAGAAGATTTTTCGGGGATGGTAACAGCTCAGAAAATTATTGATAAAGAAATAATAATTCAACAAAACCCTGCTTGGATAAATATTGGCATTTCATTTCTAATAATTTTAATAATTGGCGTGGGAATATATTTGAGTGTTAAAGTTATCGGACTTCAAAACAAAAAACAGGGCTTTGAAAAATCAGTTAAATCAACTTATCTTATACCTATACTTTATGGAAGCATCTTTCTGGTAATGATATTGATTTGGCGCTGGAAAATGTAAATTTGTAAAATTTATAGTTTATGAAAATCGGAATTATTATCGAGACAAAAGAATTAGAAAAAGCATGGAATGCTTTTCGATTCGCAGTAACAGCAAAGAAACAAGGCCATGAAGTTAAAGTATTTTTAATGGGAGAAGCCGTTGAATGTGAAGGTTTGACACATGAGAAATATAATGTTGACGAACAATTAAAAGCATTCGTAAATGTTGGCGGAGAAATTCTTGCATGTGGAACTTGTTTGAAGTCAAGACAAATGAATGAAACAGAAGCATGTCCAATTTCAACTATGATTGACTGTGTTAATCTTGTTGTATGGGCTGACAAGACAGTAACATTTTAACCCAACCCTCATTGCAGGCACATACACTCAACCGTTACAAGCAAGCCTAACAGACGACATAACAGCCATCATCCAGACAAAAAAAACCATCGACCTTTGACATCTTGTCCAAACTTCCGGGACGACTTTAACTCGACAGAATTTTCGCTGTTTTAGGTCAAAGACCAGCAGACCAACTTGGCGACACACAAGCCCACCCAAGAAAAAATAAAACACCATTGAAAATTAAATAGACGTGAGTAATTTCTGCCACCGCACCAAAGACATTTAGGGTAATCTTTGGCGATTTGTAGAACACCTACTCAAAATTAATTTCATAAAAAGCTTGGAAATTAGTAAATTTAGACTACTTTTGTAGCGTCATTACAAAGGAATAAATTTGAAAACGCTAATAAAAGATATAACCAACATCCAAACAGGACTCTTTGCAAAGCCCTCAGGTAAAGGAGAAGTGGTGTATTTGCAGTCAAAGCATTTTGATGAAAACGGAAAGTTGCTAGGCGAATTACACCCCGACCTGTTGGCTGATGGAATTTCCGATAAGCATTTACTTAAGGACGGTGATGTGCTTTTTGCAGCAAAGGGAACAAAAAACTTTGCTGCCGTTTATGAAAGCCAAAATCCTGCTGCTGTTGCCTCCACTTCCTTTTTTGTATTGAGGCCTACCTATAATAAAATTCATCCGGAATATCTGGCTTGGTTTCTAAATCATCCTGAAACGCAAAAATTGGTAAAGGATAAGGCAAGAGGAACAGCTATTCCATCTATACGAAAAACAGTTTTGGAAGATCTTGAAATTTCAATTCCTTCTATTGAAAAACAAAGGACCGTAATAAAGCTTTCTGCTTTAGTACGGAAAGAAAACGAACTCCGGATGGCTATTCTTCAACAACGAAAACAATTAATCGAACAACAAATAATCAACGCAATAAAATAAATATCATGGCTAAAATAACTCAGAAAGACATCAACGATGCAGTTTGGAAAGCTTGCGACACCTTCAGAGGCAGCATTGACCCAAGCGTTTACAAAGACTATGTGCTTACCATGCTGTTCCTGAAATATCTCAGCGATGTGCATGATGATAAATATGAAGCCCACCTGAAAAAATACAGTGGCGATAAGGAACGTGCCGACCGTGCCATGAAACACGAACGATTTGTGGTGCCACCTCAAAGCCATTTCAAATTTTTGTACGATTCCCGTAACGAAGCTAACATTGGTGAACTCATCAATATTGCATTGGCCGATTTGGAAGAAGCCAACCGTGAGAAATTGTACAGCGAAGACGGTGCTGGCATTTTCCAAAACATTGATTTTAACAACAGCAAGCTCGGTGAACCAAAAGACAAAAACACCCGCCTGAAAAACCTGTTGCTCGACTTCAATAAAGAAGCCTTGAACCTTCGTCCTTCTCACTTGGATGGCAACGACATTATTGGTGGAGCATACATGTTCTTAATTGAAAATTTTGCCAGTGATGCAGGAAAAAAAGCAGGTGAATTTTTTACCCCCAAAGAAGTTTCTACGCTTATTGCCAAACTCACCAAATCAAAACCCGGTTCACGCATTAGCGACCCAACCTGCGGTTCGGCTTCTCTCTTAATAAAAGCTGGTGAAGAAGTGGGTTCTGATAATTTTTCACTCTACGGACAGGAAGCCAACGGCAGCACCTGGGCTTTGGCGGTGATGAATATGTTTTTGCATGGTTTCGACAATGCTACCATTCGCTGGGGCGATACCATACGCAACCCCAAACTGAAAGAAGGCGATACACTGATGAAGTTTGATACAGTAGTAGCCAATCCGCCATTCTCCTTAGACAAGTGGGGAAAGGTAGAAGACAAGGAAGGCGACAAAACCACCATCAGTTACGACCCCGAAACCGATAAATACAACCGTTTTTGGAGAGGTGTGCCGCCCAAAAGCAAAGGCGACTGGGCTTTTATCAGCCACATGATAGAAACATTGAATGAACACGGCAAAGCCGGAGTAGTAGTGCCACATGGCGTATTGTTCCGTGGCAGCAGCGAAGGCCGCATACGCCAACGCACCATTGAAGAAAACCTGCTCGAAGCGGTGATTGGTTTACCTGCCAACCTGTTTTTTGGTACAGGCATTCCGGCTGCTATTCTCATTTTCAACAAGCAAAAAAGCAGCAACAACTTTTTATTTATTGATGCCAGCAAGCATTACGAAAGTGCCAAAAACCAAAACAAGTTGCGTGATACCGACATTGAACACATTGTAACTACCTACCGTGATTTTGCAGCCGGCAAACTACAGCCCGGTGTAGTAGAAGACAAGTTCAGCTATGTAGCCACTGCCGCAGAAATTCAGGAAAACGATTTTAACCTGAACATACCCCGCTATGTAGACACTTTTGAAGAAGAAGCTGAAGTGGATATTGCTGCCGTGCAAAAAGAGATTGACAAGCTGGAAGATGAACTGGTGAAGGTGCAAAATGAAATTGATGTTTACCTCAAACAATTGATAAACTAAGCATTTCGAGCTACTCCTCGAAGTGGTTTAAATATAAAATTATGGCAAAAGAAAAAAAAGCTACTATCAATGTGCAAGGTCTTGCCGTCAGCATTATATCACAACAACAGGATGATTATATCTCTATTACTGACATTGCCCGCCACAGAGATGCTGAACGAAGCGACTACATCCTTCAAAACTGGCTGAGAAACAGAAGCACTATTGAGTTTATTGGACTTTGGGAACAATTACGCAATCCTCATTTTAATTCCATCGAATTCGATGGAATTAAAAACATGGCAGGTTCCAATAGTTTTTCGCTCACTCCAAAACGCTGGATTGAAAGCACCAACGCCATCGGTATTGTTTCAAAAACAGGTAGATATGGAGGAACTTATGCACATAAGGATATTGCGTTTGAATTTGCATCCTGGATAAGTGCCGAATTCAAAATGTACCTGATAGTTGAATTTCAGCGACTGAAAGAGGACGAGAACCGAAGGCTTTCGCTGGAATGGAACCTTAACCGAACTTTATCCAAGCTAAATTACCGCATCCATACCGATGCTATTAAGGGAACCATCATTCCAACCAATATAACCAAAGAACAAGAGCAACACATATATGCCAACGAAGCCGATGTGCTGAATGTGGCGATGTTTGGCTTAACCGCTCAACAATGGCGAAAAGCCAACCCCGGAAAGCAGGGTAACATACGTGATTACAGCAGTATAGAACAGCTCTTGGTGTTAGCCAATTTGGAAAGCATGAATGCTGAGTTTATACGTATGGGCTTGCCGCAAGGAGAACGATTAAGAAAACTGAATGCCATTGCCATACAGCAATTGAAATCATTGGTGGGGAATACGAACATTAAAAAATTAGGCGATGGAAACTGAAACAAAAAATACCAAAGCATTTTACAATACCGAAATTCCGAGTGATTGGGAGGTGA
>CAMTWS010000115.1:0-10916 GCA_947085485.1 uncultured Prolixibacteraceae bacterium | reverse complement strand
TTTCCTGGAGAGTCAGGGCTTTGTTGTTAACAGCTATACATTCAAGTATCTGAATTCCTTTTTCCAGGCCTGGCGTATTGTAGGCATCGTCAGAATTGTGGTTATTCTTTTCCATATATGAAATGTGTTTTCACATTTGGAGCAAATATATACAACTGTAGTGAGAAGAATGAGGCAATAAATGTTAATAATTGTTAATTCGTTTAACCCATCTTGCAGCCCATCTATCAAAAAACAGGAAAAATCAGCATAAAAACAGGTTTTTTTTGCCTGTTAATGTGCATTTTTCGGTTCTTTGTTTTTTAAATCACTGATAATCAATGTTTGTATTTTCTTAATTTCATTTGTAGTCCTCTGGGGGGTATTGGTTATCAGCGAATTAGGTGTTTACTTTGTGTTTATGTATTTCAAAGTATCAATGCGCACCAATCCTGCCACAGGAGTCTATTCGGGTTATTACCGTTTGGTGGAGAGTTATCGCAATGGCGATGACAGGGTTTGCCACCGTACTATTTTGAATGCGGGCTATCTGGACGAACTGACCACCGGCCAACTCAACCTTATCCAAAAATACTTACCTCAAAAGTTAATAACCACGGCAACCCCCTATTTGAACTACCTTATACAGCTGATGCAACGGTAACCCACTTTGTTGATAAATTTTACGGGCGCATGGTTGCTGAAAAACGCATCGACGTTCTTGCGGAAAAGAAACCTTCGAAAAGCGGCAAAGACGTACAGGCCATAGACATCAATAGTATCAGGAATAAGGATGTCAGGGAGATTGGCGCCGAATGGATGTCGTACCAGGCCATTGGCCAGTTGCAAATTGCCCCTTTTTTAAAACGTCAGGGATGGAGCCATGATGACATAAAATTAGCCCAAAGCCATATTGTCAGCAGGGCAGTTTATCCGGCATCAGAACTTGAAACTACCCGCTGGATGAGGGAAAACTCATCGGTATGCGAGGTTACAGGCTACGATATCGACAGGGTTACAAAAGACCAGTTGTACCGTATATCGAAAAAGCTGTATGCCGAAAAAGAAGCGTTGGAACAGCACCTGTCGGTACGCACCAATGAACTGTTTGACATTGAGGACAAAATAGTGCTTTACGACCTGACCAACACCTACTTCGAAGGCCGAAAACAAAATAGCCAATTGGCCAAATACGGGCGGAGCAAGGAAAAGCGCAGCGATGCAAAATTGGTGGTACTGGCCTTAGTGGTCAACCCCGAAGGGTTTATCAAGTACTCTTCAATTTTGGAAGGGAACATGGCCGATTCAAAAACATTGGGGGCGATGATTAACAAGCTGCGCATCAAAACCTCGGTATCGGCAGAAAAAGCGCTTGTAATTATTGATGCAGGAATTGCTACCGAAGAAAACCTGAAGATGATTCGAGCCAAAGGCTACGATTATCTTTGCGTGAGCCGTTCGAACTTAAAAAACTACCACATCGGAGCAGGGGCAACAACCGTTACCGTAACCGACAATAAAAAGCAAAAGATAGGCCTGTGCCGGGTAAAATCGGAACGCAATACAGACTATTACCTCAAAGTCGAAAGCCATTCAAAAGAGATGAAAGAGCGTTCGATGAACCAGCAGTTCCGCTTGCGCTTTGAAGCCGAACTACAAAAAATAGCCGACAGCCTTACAAAAAAAGGTGGAGTAAAACAGGAAGATAAAGTGTATGAGCGCATTGGCCGTGTAAAACAAAAATTTCCATCCATCCACCGCTATTTTGATATTGAAATTGAAGTAAAAGAGGCAGTTGGAAACAAACGGAAAAAGAAAGGAACGGGAGCAGGAACAGAAGCATTAGAAGAGAAAAACAGGATAGCAACCGCCATGAAATGGTCAGTAAAAGAAGGGGTTGACATAAATGCCAGGAGTGGGGTTTACTTTATCCGTACTTCGGTGGAGGGCAACCCGAAGGATGTTGTCTGGCAATTTTACAATACCATACGCGAGGTTGAAGCCACATTCCGCGTACTGAAAACCGACCTGGATTTACGCCCCATTTACCATCAAAAAGATGAAAGTACAATGGCCCACCTGCATCTGGGACTACTGGCATACTGGGTGGTAAATACCGTTCGTCGGCACCAGCTAAAAACAAAAGGCATCAACAGCGGGTGGCGCGAAATTGTCCGTGCCATGAACACTCAAAAAGCTGTTACAACTTTGGCACAAAACGTACACGATGAAGTTATTATGATACGCCGCTGCTCGGAGCCAAACCAAAATGTTCGAAATATTTACGATGCCTTAAAATACAAATAAGCCCCTTTCGTAAAACGAAAATCCGTAGTACACAAATCTGAACTCGATAATTGCCAATTCATTGAAAAGCAACATTTCCGTTCGGGTTAGCTGCAAAGTGGGTTAACGCATCAGTAGTAAGGAAGCATTTAAAATGTAATGCGCAAATTTCCTCATTATAAACAACTCGACGCAATGGACTGCGGGCCACCTGCCTTCGCATGGTAGCTAAATATTATGGGAAAACATATTCTTTACAATATTTGCGCAGCCGTTCCTACATTACCCGTGAAGGTGTTTCGATGCTGGGGATAAGCGATGCTGCCGAAAGTATAGGGTTTCGGACCAAAGGCTACCGCTTAACCTGGGAACAATTACGAGATGAAGTGCCGCTGCCCTGCATCGTTCATTGGACCCAGCGCCATTTCGTTGTAGTTTACGACATTAAAACCGGGAAGTCACCCCTCTTCCGGTGGAGAGGGGCCGGGGGTGAGGCTTCCTCCTCCCCTCTCGGGGGAGGCCGTGAGGGGGCTATTCATGTGGCCGACCCTGCCATTGGACTTCTGACTTACACAAAAGAACAGTTCCTGAAATGCTGGTTAAGCACAAAAAAGGAAGGCGAACATGAAGGAACTGCTTTGTTGCTGGAGCCAACTCCTGACTTTTACCAGCAGGAGGCAGAAGAAAAAGGGAAGTTGAAATTCATGTACCTGCTTGAATACCTTCGCCCTTATCGAAAATTTATAATCCAGTTAATGCTCGGTATGCTTACCGGGAGTATTATCAGTATGATTTTCCCTTTTTTTACCCAGTCGATTGTTGATGTGGGTATAGGGAATAGTGACCTGGCTTTTGTGGTGATGGTACTGGTAGCCCAATTATTGCTCACCCTGGGGCAAACGGCCAATGGCATGATCCGTAGCTGGATTATGCTTCATGTAACCACGCGGGTTAGTATTTCGCTGATCTCCGATTTTTTGATCAAACTAATGAAGCTACCCATGTCGTTTTTCGATATCAAAATGATTGGCGACATTATGCAGCGTATCGGCGACCATAGCCGCATCCAGTCGTTTCTTACCCAATCGCTGATTGACATTATTTTTGCTGTGGTTACCCTCGTTATTTACACATTCATTATGGCGTCGTACCATATTGGCATCCTCGGGGTTTTCTTTTTAGGCAGCGCTCTATATGTAGGCTGGGTTCTATTGTTCCTGAAAAAACGGCGGGAACTGGATTACAAACGCTTCCAGCAATCGGCAGCCAACCAAAGCAATGTGGTGCAGCTCGTATCGGGGATGCAGGAAATTAAACTAAACTCGTGTGAAAAGCAAAAACGCTGGGAATGGGAACGAATCCAGGCCCGTTTGTACAAAGTAAGCGTGAAAGGGCTGATGCTAAATCAGAACCAGCAGATTGGGGCGACCTTTATCAACCAGGCCAAAGACATCTTTATTTCGTTCCTTTCGGCCAAAGCGGTTATTACCGGTGATATGACGCTTGGGATGATGATGGCCGTTCAATACATAATCGGGCAATTGAATGCCCCCATCCAACAGTTTATTGGCTTTACTCAACAGGCACAGGATGCCAAAATAAGCTTAGAACGATTGGGAGAAATACACGATAAGGAAAACGAAGAAAACCCCGAAGAAAACAAAATAAAAGAAATACCGTCAGGCAAAGACTTAGAGATAAAAAACCTTACTTTTCAATATGAAGGGCCCCATTCTCCCAAAGTTTTGAAAAAGATAAACCTGGTGATACCCGCCAATAAAGTTACAGCCATTGTCGGAACCAGCGGGAGCGGAAAAACAACCCTGGTGAAACTATTGCTGGGGTTTTACAAACCGGGCAAAGGAGAAATCCGGCTGAACGACATCAACCTGGAGAATTATAGTCCCAATCATTGGAGGAAACGATGCGGGGTGGTGATGCAGGAAGGGTTTATTTTTTCAGACTCGATTGCCAATAATGTAGGAATTATTGATGAAATGCCCGATCCGGTGAAAATTGAGCAGGCCGTCACTACAGCAAACATCAAAGATTTTATTGATGGATTGCCCCTGTGCTACGAAACAAAAATCGGTAACGACGGGCACGGGCTAAGCACCGGGCAAAAACAACGGATATTGATTGCCAGGGCAGTTTATAAAAACCCTGACTACCTGTTTTTTGACGAGGCGACAAATGCACTGGATGCCAAAAATGAGCGGGTGATCATGGAAAACCTCGACCGCTTTTTCGCCGGACGAACAGTGATCGTGGTGGCACACCGGTTAAGTACCGTAAAAAAAGCCGACCAGATTGTGGTCCTTGAAAAGGGCGGGATAGTAGAACAGGGAACTCACAAGGAGTTGGTGGAAAAGAAAGGGGCGTATTACAGCCTGGTGAAAGACCAGCTTGAATTAGGGAACTGATAAAATGACATACATTTAATAATTTATCGTATGCCTGAAATTGATAAACTGGAACTGCACAGCGAGGAAATACAGGAACTAATGGGGTTTATTCCCCAGGGTGTAGTAAGATGGGGACTTACCGTTATATTTCTAATCTTTGTAGGAATAATCGCCGGAAGTTTTTTCTTTAAATCTCCTGAAATTATCACTGCGCCTATGGTATTGACTACCGAATATCCGCCGGTACAATTGCTCAGCAAATCAACCGGAAAGATCGACCGGTTGTTTGTTATTGACGGGCAACAACTCGATAACGGGAAGATAGTTGCGCTTATCAACAGTCCGACGAGTTACACCGGTTATTTGCAATTGAAACAACTGATTTTGACAAACAGTGATACGGCTAACTGGGATCAAAAAGTATTAACGAACACGCTTCCCGCACCAATGACTTTAGGAGAGCTGCAATCAGAATATTCAGCATTTTTTAGGACAATGAGTAATTTAAGACATTATCTGAAGCAGAATCTCATCCCCAAAAAAATTCTGCTCCTGAAAAAACAAGCTGCCAAACAAACCGAATACCAGCAGACCCTTCTGAAGCAAAAGGACATTCAGGAGAATGACATGTTATTATCGGTAAGAGCTTTTATCAGGGATTCTTCCTTATACAAACACCAGGCAATCAGTGAAAGCGATTATGAAAATTCGAGACAGAGCCTGTTGGCAAAAAAATCGGCTTTTGTCGGGTTCGAAGCTTCACTGAAAAACACGGAATCATCGATACTTCAATTGCATGCCAGTTGTGTTGAACTGGAGATGCAATATGAGAAAGAATTAGCTCAATTTAGACTGGATCTTGACGAAAAATGGCAGAATCTTGAAAATGCTGTGCATCAATGGGAAGAAAAGTACTTGGTTTCATCCCCCGTTAGCGGAAAAATAAGTTTTACATCGGTATGGAGCGAGAACCAGGAAATAAAAACAGGAGAACTAATTGCTACTGTAATTCCTGACAAGAATATGTCAATTATCGCCAAAGCCATTGTACCGACCTCGGGTTTTGGTAAAGTTGAAGTTGGTCAGCGGGTCAACATTAAACTTTCAGGATTCCCATATATGCAGTTTGGGATGCTCAAGGGAAGAATACGTTCAGTTTCGATGGTTCCTGGAGAAAAAGGATATGTTGCCGAAATTGAATTGACGGACGGTATGACTTCTTCATACAAGGAAAACCTGAGATTTATCCAACAAATGGATGGTACTGCAGAAATAATTACAAGCGATTTACGTATGATTTATCGAATTATCAATCCGCTTAGAGCGTTAATTGATAAAGGATTGTGATTTTTTTATACATAATTCTAAATACTTATGAATACTTCATTTTTACATAGAATAAATTTCAAATTGAATATTTGGAGGACACGTTTTATTTATCAAAGAATAGACAAAATCCATATTCCTACTAATAAAGAAGAAATACGGTTGTTTGTCATTGCAAGAAATGAATCGTTGAGGTTTCCTTACTTTTTGAAATACTATTTTGAAAAAGGCGTTGATAGGATTTTTTTAATTGACAACAATTCAACAGATAATACCCGGGAAATAGCACTTTCGTATCCCAATGTCCATGTATTTAAAATTAATGAAAGCTTTAAAAACTTTTGGTATTGGATACAATTTTTCTTAGAAAAGTATGGGAAAAACAGATGGTGTATGGTCGTAGATGTTGATGAACTATTTTCTTATCCATATGCTGAAATAGCACCGCTAAGCGTATTAATTAATTATATGAAACTAAATAAATATGAGGCCATCCGTTCATTTTTGCTCGACATCTATTCAGATAAGCCACTAATGAAAACCGGATACAAGCCAAATTATAACCCCTTGGAATGTTGTCCTTATTTTGATTCTAATTTTTATTCAGGACAAGTAAGATTATTTGATAAAAGTAGATGGGAATATTTTAATACCACGATATACTTTGGAGGAATGAGGGAACGGGTATTTAATAAAATTACAGGAAGTTCATGGAATTATCATTTATCAAAAATTTCACTATTTAAAAATGTATCGAATATCTATTTAACTGAGGGAATGCACGCCATAAATGGGGCAACTCTGGCAGACATTACAGGTGTGGTTTTCCACTCAAAACATCTTCAAGATTTTGCTCCAAGGGTGGAAGCAGAATCCAAAAGAGAAGTACATTTTGGAAATGCTTTGGAATATAAAATTTATAACCAGGCGTGTTTAATGGAACGAAATATTACCTTATATTTTCAAAATTCAGTTAAATATAAAAACACTAAACAATTAGTTAAACTTGGCTTAATGAAAAACTCAATAAAGTTTAATGCCTATTTAGCAGAACGGAATTTAAATTTTGCAAATCATTCGGGAAAAATTGAATCTTACTAATTTATTTTAAAATTGAATTAATAATAATAAGTGAAATATCATTTTAACTAAATAAATTATTGATTGACAGGTTTATCCCTATTCTGACTTATTAAAATGGAGAATTGATAATTATGGGTCAATTATGTTTTCATCAAAAGATCAATATGTACTTTTAACAAATGAAAGTCTTGCAACATATAAAAATGTTATTAATTCATTAGAAAACAAAAGTATTTGTGTTCAAAATGGTAATTACAGTATTGAAGGACCAAAATAAAGTCGTTCAAATTTTCTAAAAACTTTTATTTTATGATGAGAGATGACCATCACTATTCAAACGATTCCCGCTATTTCGGTCCCGTCCCCGAAGAAAATATTATTGGCAAAGCAATCCTCATTCTTTTTAATTATAAAAATGGGAAATTTCAATGGGACCGCTTCTTTAAACGAATTGAATAAAAATACAATACTATGCTCAATTTTTGCTATATTCACATTTCAGAACCATAAACAATAATCAATGAAATCAATCCATTCTCTAACAAGAAAACACTTTAAAAAAATAAGTTCAATAATCATAATCATAATTTTTGTAGTAGCATCGTCGTGCAAAACAAAAACCGAAGCTCAAAACGAAACCAGCAAGGAATCCCTTCCCGAAGAAAAAAACATTGTAGAAACCATAGTTCTTGAAAAACAGGATTTTACGCGCGAAATTATAAGCAACGGTAAATTGGCAGCCATCCAAAAAGCCGAACTGTACTTTAAGAATCAGGGCATTATTGAAACCGTAAAAGTTCAAAATGGAGAAATCGTTACCGTTAATACAGAAATTGCCCGGCTGCAAAACGACGATTACAAATTTAATGTTGAGAAAGCACAGGTTTCGATGGAGAAAGCCGAAATCGACAAAACAGATGCCTTGTTAAGTATGGGGTATAAAACCGGAGCCGAAAATATCACGCCGGAGCATTTGAAAATTGCCAATATCCGCTCCGGTTACAGCCAGGCCCTGATACAACTGGCCGAAGCAACCCAGCAACTTGGAAACATTTCGTTAAAAGCGCCCTTTGCCGGTAAAATTGAAGGGTTAAAACAGAAACCTTTCGAAAAGGCCGACCTCTCAAAACCTTTCTGCACGTTAATCAACGACAGCCGGTTTACCATCGGATTTCCACTTTTGGAAACCGAAATCAGTAAAGTAAGTACAGGGCAGAAAGTAACCATATCGCCAATAGCAGGGGCAATACAAACTACCGGTACAATAACTGAAATTAATCCCCGCATCGACGAAAACGGGCTTGCCTGGATAAAAGCCGAAGTTACCAATCCGGGTGGTTACATGGAGGGGATGAACGTAAAAGTAAGTATAAAAAAGGCAATCCCAGGGCAATTGGTCGTGCCAAAGCAAGCCGTGGTTTTACGCCAGAACCGCGAGGTGTTGTTCCGCTACACCGGTGGCATTGCTTACTGGACCTATATAAATGTAATTGACGAAAACGAAAACCAGTACTCGGTAGTTGCTGCCGAAGGCGCCACCCTTGAACCCGGCGACACGGTAATCATTTCCAACAATTTGAATCTGGCGCACGAATCGGAAGTGGAAATGAAATAAGAAGTCAGAAAGAAGTTTGAAAAAGTTTGAGGGTTTGAAAAGTTTGAGAGTTTGAAGGAACAACATCGAACAAATATCGAACAAATTCAAACAATTTTCGAACAAAATAAAATAAATCAGTTAAACGATTGAAATGGCGACGATAAATAATTTTGAGGATTTGGAAATATGGAAATTGGCAAGGGAAATATGTAAAGACATTTATACAATTATCAACTATAAAGAATTTAGTACGGATTTTGGGCTTGTCAGGCAGATTAACAATTCATCGGGTTCAGTTATGGATAATATAGCCGAAGGTTTTGAACGCGAAGGGAATAAGGAGTTCAGCCAGTTCCTGTCAATTTCAAAAGGCTCATGTGGAGAATGCAGGTCGCAATTGATAAGGGCGTATGACAGGCAATACATTTCTGAAACTGAATTCAAATTAATTTTTGATAAGCTGGTTGATGAGAGCATAAAAATCAAAAATTTCATGAACTATTTAAAACGCAGCGACAAGAAAGGAAATAAATTCAAATAACTTCAACTATCAAACAATGATTATGCGTTCAAACCATCGAACTAATGTCGAACCAAAATCGAACTTTCGAACTTTCGAACAATATTCAAACCATCAAACTAATGTCGAACCAAAATCGAACTTTCGAACAATATTCAAACCATCGAACTAATGTCGAACCTTTAAACACTATCTTATGGTCAAATTCCTAATCCACCGTCCGGTAGCAGTAATTATGGCCTTTCTGGCTTTACTGCTAATCGGTATTGCCACAACAACCAACCTGCCGGTATCGTTAATGCCCGACATCGATATCCCGGTGGTGTCAATCCGTGTATCGTCTTCTGAAATGCCGGCCCGGCAGTTGGAAAACACAGTTGTAAAAACCCTGCGCAGCCTTTTAAAAGAGGTAAACAACGTTGAAGAGATGAAAAGCGAAACCCGCGATGGCAGCGCCTGGATAGAACTCAGGTTCCGGTACGGCACACCCATCGACCTTGCATCTGTTGAGGTTAACGAGAAAGTGGACAAAGCCATGAACTCACTTCCAAGGGCTTTTCAACGTCCCGAGGTTATCCGCGCCAGCGCTTCCGATATCCCTGTTTTCTTTTTAATGATCAACCAAAAACAGCTTTCTTCTTCTTCCATTTCCCCCCTTCGGGGGGACCAAGGGGGGCTTCTTTCTCTAAGTAACTTTTCCTCCCAGGTAATCCGCAAACGGCTGGAACAGTTACCCGAGGTGGCTTTGGTTGATATGAGCGGGCTGCAATACCCCGAGATTAAAATTATTCCCCGTCAGGAGTACATGCAAAGTGGCGCTTTTTCAGTGGCAGCGCTTGAGCAAGCCCTCGGAGAAAATAATATCGACCTTGGCAACCTGCTTATCCGCGATGGGCAATACCAGTATAACATCCGCTTTAACACCCGCCTGCGCGATGTTACTGATATTGAAAATGTACCGATAAACCTTAACGGGAAAGTAGTTAAATTAAAAGAATTAGCCGAAATAAAACTGCAGCCACAACAACCACATGGAAACATAAGGTTCAATTCAAATTCAGCCATCAGCCTTGCAGTAATCAAACAGTCGGATGCAAAAATGGCCAACCTGAAAAAAGAGCTGGATTTTTTGGTTTCGCATTTTCGTGATGATTACCCCGATTTGGAGTTTTCGGTTGTCCGCGACCAGTCGAAACTTTTGGAATATTCCATCAGCAACCTGGGGCAAAGTTTAATAATTGGCGGATTGCTTGCGTTCCTTGCCATGTTTGTTTTTCTGCGCGAGCGAAAAGCGCCCTGGCTGATAGGGGTGAGCATTCCGGTTTCGTTAATTATTTCGCTTTTGTTTTTTTACTTAACGGGGCTTTCCATTAACATTATTTCCTTGTCGGGTTTAATTCTGGGGGTAGGAATGATGATCGACAACTCCATTATCGTAATCGACAACATTACGCAACACCGCGAACGAAATTCACAAATCCTCAAATTCCATGAAACAACAGAAACCAAAGGAACCCCAGAAACCCCCGACCCCTCGACCCTTCAAACTTCTTCAAACTCTCAAACCCTCCCACTTCTTTCCAAATCGTGCGAAGATGGCGCCAACGAAATTATACGGCCATTAATAAGCTCTGTACTAACCACCTGTGCTGTATTTATTCCGCTTATTTTTATGAAAGGGATGGCCGGTAGATCGGAAGAGCACACGTCTGAACTCCAG
>CAMTWS010000114.1:0-8229 GCA_947085485.1 uncultured Prolixibacteraceae bacterium | reverse complement strand
GTTCCAGTAAAGCTCTTTGTCATGGTGTGGAGAAAATAGATTGATCCTTGAAATATTTTCCCCAAAATTGATTACTTTAGTCATAGTTGAAAAAAAGAATTGCCCCGAATTTACTCGTTTTGACGGTACTTTCGGGGTTTTTTCTTATCTTTTTATCAACTTAATATGTTGATAACTAAAGCCTTGGTTAATTAGCGAAGTTCCCTACTTATTTTTATTCCAAGTTCGCCAAGTTTTTCAATTCCTGCCTGACTGATTTCGACATAACTCATTTCGAAAGGGGAATTTTTCAGGTTACGGGTGAGGCGCATTCCCATTTTGCCTCCTGCTCCGATAAGTGCTATTTTTTTCATCATTATTTCCTTTTTAAGATTATCAACATATCATTTTCAAAATTGTGAGTAAATTCTATCGTTTTTAAATCCTGCTGAATAGTTAACCTTGAAAGTTCTCCTGTAGTGTCATTAAATTTGTCAGTGGTAAATGTTGAATCCTGAACAATTTTTGCATCATAATATTCATTTGTGACCGGGTTAAACCACTGAGCATTGTATTTTATTTCTTTCGGATTGAATAGTGTAACCGTACTTTTTTCAGGAATGTAAACCAGAATTTCGGAGTTATCGTCTTTTTTCAAAACCGATATCCATTGGTTGAAAGTTGTGTTTCCGGGTTGCCGGGCCAGTAAATTACCAGCGGGGTAAAATTTCCACCATTCCAGATTCTGAAAAAATTCAGACAAATAACCCATTTGAATACTTCCGGGAAAATCGAGGCTTTTTCGCCAGCCGGTAACACCGCCTTTGTCGTTGTGGTTCAGAATTTTTTCGCCTTCTGCCAGCCAGGGCCAGATTCCGTTTGCACCGTAAGTAACTCCGGCAATTGGCGCGGCAAACAGGCTCCAGTAACTGGCGTTTCTGACATCTTTTGCCGTTATCCGAAAGCCGATTTCCTCGTAATTGGGCTCCATATTAATGTACGGCATAGGTTTCAGTTTACTCCACATTTCGGCCATCGGACCTTTATTTATCCAGTTAACAACCCGCTCGCCATTGTTGTGCGACGATTGGTAACCCATCAGGTTGTACCAATCTTCCTGGTCGTAAATATCACCCACCCATGAACTTCCGTGCGGATGCAATGTGACCGGTGCATGGTCGATGTCATTAAATACCCGGCGGCCAATTTCTTTCCATTTTATTTCCTGGTCGTCGTAATATCTGCCGTCGCCGCCCAATGTCCAAACTACATGATTTCCCTGATATCGGGCCACTATGTATTTTGCCAGTAAAACCACTTCTTCAAGGGGAAGTGTGTAGCCAGGACTTAAATGGCGACCTTGTCCGGTAGGCAGCGCCCACAAAACCACGGGTGAAACCAAAAGTCCCTTTGCATTGGCTTCATCAATTTTCTGGTCAATTCGCTTAAAGAACTCAGGATGAATTCGAATGTAACCTGCACCATCAATTGCAGTTAATCCTTCTGCGTTTTTATCGGCCCCGCGCCATTCGGTTGTAACCAGTTGAATTACATTGTAATTGTTCTTTATCCGGTGGTTCAGGTAATATTCCCACTCTTCACCGGTCGATTTCAGGGCGCCATTCCAGGCAGTGCAGGCCATCCAGAAAAAGGGAGTTCCATCAGCATAAGAGAGATAGTATTTCCCGGGTTCGTGCCCGATTGCGCCTTTTTGAAAAAGTGGTTCACTGCTTTTGTTGGCAACACATTCAAAAGTTCCAGATTGATTATGAAGTCCTGCGTTTTCCTTGTCGGAACATTCGGCTTTCCAATTCCATGTGCCGGTTTCACCGGGCATAAAACGCACTTTCCAATCGGCGCCGCCATCCCAGAAACCACGGACAATTTTGGCCATTCCCGAAGGGGCAGTGAATGTGATTTTAAAATCTTTTACATCGTAAATAGGGTTGTCATAAGTTTTTGAACTTTGAAACCGGATTTCGTGTTTGGACCAGATTGGGGTTTGAGCAGAAAGAATTCCTGTTACCAGAATCAGAAAAAGAGTTAAAACGGATTGTTTCATTTTATTGGTTTATTAATGTTACTTTTCTTTGTGTGGCGCATGGTTTGTCTGATTTTCAGTCTGCTGCAAGGGATGCGCCTTTTTCCCTCCTGTTTTTACACAATCCCCGGGATTTGTCCCGGGGTTATTCACATTAAATCCTTTCAGGATTTTCTTTTAAAAGATGCTTCAAATAAACAATGCTTTGTTCGGCCCAGCGGGCTTCTTTTTCAACGGTAGTTTCGATGGTTTCTTGGGGTGGAGTCCATTGTTCGAGGATGGCTGACTGGCAACGCGGGGAAACTTTTTCAACCAGTCCGGCTAACGGCAGCATTCCTTCGCCCAGCGGACAACCTTCAATTACAAATCCCATTTTGTGGAAAACACGTTTTACCGAGAATTCTTTTACATGAAGGTTCACAGTAAGTGGCGCCAGTTTACCAATTACGGTTTCCAATCCCTCGCCGGCGCCCATAGAATTCACGGAGTCGAGACAAATTCCAACATAATTGCTTCCGGCTTTTTCAACCATTTCGGCAAATTCGGCGGCTTTAAACCGGTCGTGGTTTTCTATGGCAAGAATGATTTTATTTTCTTTGAGGATTGGAATGGCATTTTTAATAATCGAATGAATTTCTTCCAATCCGGGTTGAAAACCTTCGCCATCAATAACAAACCGAACAATAGGTGATTCAAAAAAAGCAGCAATTTGAATGTATCTTTCCAGATTTTCCAGGGTCATTTTCTTTGCTCCCACTTCAATCTTAACATTCAAATCTTCCGCATAATTCCTGATTTTTAAAAGATCGATTTCAGAAAATTGATCTAATGGAAGGTTGTCGGCCACTTGCAAAACAGGTACGCCCAATTCAGATGCTTTTTCAATTAACTGAAAAATGGGCATGGAATTTTTGGGTTCCTTTCCGGGAACCCCGATCGCCCAGGTGTAGGTGTATGAACTTATTCCTGCCCGCATAATTAATGGTTCGTTTAATTCTTTGGTGTTGCTTTGTCCATCAATTCAAACAAATCATTAACAATTGCGTTGCGGTTGAAATTTTCCCAGATGATGATTTTATGTTGATTATCGGGTTGTTCAATCCAACCTATCCCCCGGAGTTTTGGCGCCGGTATTTCGGTTTTTTGCGCCCAACCGGGATATTTCAAGATTGCCAGGGCAGCCATATCAAACAAGGCCCTTGACGGTGGATTGCCATGCATTTCGATATGTTCAAAAAGGTTTACTGAATAATCGCCAAAACAGGTAAATGATTCACCGTGCCTACCGGTGATTTCAACCATACTTTTCGGACCTTTTCCTGCCAGATTTTGCTGAACGTCCTCCTTTGTGACTGTTACTGCTGCTGTACCGGTTGGCATTCCGTAACGCACGGTTACCATCTCAAATTCAACACCCGACTCAATTACGGGGTTTATCGAAGTTGTGTCGTTGTCGAGGTTGTATTCACCAGGATGTGGGTAATTTGAACCAAGCCAAACAACACGGATTTTGTCAACAATTTTTGGTTCTTTTTGAATTGCAAGTGCAATGTTGGTGAGTTTTCCAACCGGAACCAAAACCAATTTCTCATCGCCTGCCTGCATCGCTTTTTCAATGATAAAATTAACCGCTTCACTTCCATCGAAAGTGGGTTGATCAATTTCTGCAACGATTTCATCGTACGATTTTTCAGCGCCCTTGTATAAAGGAACTTTGTTTTCGAGGTTAAAAAGCCGGATAATCCGCTGCGCCTCGTAGTACTGGCCTTGTATTCCATCGCCGTTTCTTGTATTGTTCACGGTAACCCCAACCAAGTCAAAAACTTCGGAATTGAGAAAAGCATAAGCGAGCGCGTGCTGATCGTCGAGCTCGTTGTTGGCATCGGTGTCAATCAGTATTTTGAGTTTCGGGGCTTGGGTTTCTTTCGTTTTTTGCGGCGATTGGCAAGCTGAAAACATTAGGATACTCATTAAAAATAAAGCAATTTTTTTCATGTCTGATTTTTTTATTTGATTTTACCAGGAGCTTTAAAATTAGCACTTTTATCGTCAAGTACAAGAATCCAGTCTAAACTTTCGCCGGGAGTTGGTGTATTGAATGTTTGTGTGCCGGTGTTGGCAAATTTCCCAATTTGTTTGGCTTCTCCGTTTCGGGGGTTAAACCACCAGGCAATTACATCGCCGCCTTTAATCACATCCATTTTTACCGAGAATTTTCTGCCCACCGGTGCATAAATCATAGCGTAAGTTCCGTTCTGGTCGCGGGTGGCAACAAAACTGTACGCTCCGGCGCCCGGAACAGATGAAGGTACATCGGAAGTTACAACAATAGAATTGTCGGGGATACGGGTGAGAAAAGGCCGCGACTCCATCAGTAGTCTGCCATAAATCATTTGCGCTGCGCCGGGTTGGTCGATAGCTTCGTACCATGGCATCAGCGGACGGTTGATTGGGTCTTTACCGGGGGCATACATTTGCCATACCGAATGGTGTCCGTAAGTATGACCAAAAGCGCCGCTGAATAAGTTCCAGTAAAGCGGTCGGCGCACATCGGTTGTTACAGAATGTCCTTTCTTATCTGGGTTAAATTCGATGGGATGATCCTCGTAAATTGGTTCGCCATCAAAAACCGGTTTTACAGGCGAAAGCTGGTAGTCCTTGAATGTGTTTTCGTAAACTTCGGTAAAGTTTGGATTGTGGCCGTTTTGCCGCATGTTGAAATCGAGCCATGGCTCGTTGTGAAAATATTGTGCCGACCCGCTTCCACCGGAGGGATGAAACGAAATAAGGTGATTCCCTCCATCGCCTTCGCGAACGCCCTGTGCCATAGCAACAACGATTTGCCGTTGTCCGTCGTTTTCAACCGGCCGGTCGCCACCCATAATCCAGATGATATTCGGGCTGTTTTTGTAGCGTTCACCTAAATATTTGCCATAAATCCTGGCATTTTCGGGTGTGAAAATCTCGGGGCCAACTCCCCATTTTTTGTTCCATTTATCGCCCCATGTTGGAAGTAGCCCAATGAAAATTCCTTTTTCAGCGGCTTTTTTGATTACCCAGTCAACATGCTGAAAATATTTTTCGTCGGGTTTTGCCGGGTTGTTGTCAATCAAAGGTTTTTCACCTTCCATGTTGGGTGTGTTCAACCCGTCGAGTTCAGCAAGAATGACGGCCTGAATGACGGTAAAGCCTTTTTCACGCCGGTTTTCGAGATATTTTTCGGCCTCAGCTTTTGAAAGGCGGTGGAACAATTCCCAACCGGTATCGGCGAGATAGAAAAATGGAGTTCCATCGTTAAAAACCAGAAACCTGTTATTTTCAGAAACCGTCAATTTCCCGTGTGAAAAATCGACTGAGGTACCTTGCCATTTTATTTCCTGGGCAAACGAAGAATTGAAACAAAACAGGGTCAACAGTAAAAGTAATTTTTTCATTTTCAACATATTTTATTTGATGATTATATTTTTAATGTCATATTAATTCATGTATTCAAACATTCATGCATTCGATATGGTTATCAGTACCAAACCAGCGATATATAAAGCGAACATAATCCAAAGCAGCAAGTCGGTCCCTTTTGGCGCACCTTTAAATTCTTTCCATACCAAAACGCCCCACAAAATGGCCACAACCGGTGCAGCATTGCTTAGTGCATAAGCAATTGCAGGGTTTGCTGCCCCAACCGCCATATAACTGAAAATCATTCCCAGCATCCAGATTGCGCCGCCTAAAATTCCTGTAAAATGGGTTTTGGCAGTTCCTGAAAAATATTCCTTCATTTTTACGGGCGCACCTTCAACCGGGTTCTTCATGAAAATCGGGTTGATAAAAAAAGTACTAACAAAAACACCAACCGCAAAAAAGAAAACTCCGGAGTAAGGGGTGAGTGTTCCTTTTCCGCCTGAAACAAAGGCAGGGTCGAGCGAATTGACCACCACCGGATAGAAAAATGCAATAAACAAACCGGCAATTACTGAAAGCAGAATTCCTTTAATGGATGCTTTTTTCTTCTCTTTTGTGAGGTTTTGATACGATTTTCCACTAATGAAAATGGCGGCAACAATGATAATAACTCCCGTCCACAGCAAAGCAGGTTTTGCGCTTGGAGTGCCGCCTTTCATTACTACATTAATGTAATTCAGGATGATACCCAGAATCCAGGCAATTCCGCCGCCAATAGGGAAGGCCACCGACATGCCGGCAACCGCAATGGCTGCAACCAGTAAGAGATTGCCCAGGTTCCAGAGAAGCCCGCCCAGCATGGCGTATATGATACTCGACGAATCCGCCTGTTTCAGGTCGTCCATAAAACTACGCCCGGTTTCGCCCATGCTGCCAACTGTGAAAGCTGCAACCAGCGACATCAGCAAAATGCCGATGATTAAATCCCAGTAAAATAATTCGAAACGCCAGTTGTTTTGTACCATTTTCTGGGTATTCGACCACGAACCCCAGCAAATCATGGCAAACACGCAAAACAAAATGGCCAGCCAGTAATTTTGAAGCACAATCATTTTAATTTGTTTTAGTTGTTGTATTTATTTAAACGATACGAAATTCAAACCAAAAGTTACCAACGACTGGCGGTTTGCTTTTTAAGCCAGATGTCAATTGCCAGCAACAGATGGTTTACTCTACCATACTTATTCAGTCGAAATTAGAAATATTGCTTACTTTTACACTTTACCATTGAATATGTTATAAAATATACATTTGGAAATGAAATGGCTAAATAAACCTGTCAAGCAATCGATAAGCCCTATTTATCAGCAGATTAAAAATGGAATATTAAATGCCATTGAAGAAAGAAAACTGCAAATCGGCGATAGTATTCCGTCCATCAATAAGATTTGCAACGAATTTGAGTTAGCGCCGGGAACGGTCATCAGAGCGTACGACGAGTTGCGTGAAATGGGAATTATTTCATCGAAACAGGGAAAAGGATATTTTGTGGCAGGAATATACATCGAACAAAAAACCAAAATATTCCTGTTATTCGACCGGATAAATGCATTCAAAGAGATTCTTTATGACTCGTTTAGAAATGAGTTTGATGAGGAAACCGATATCCAGGTTTTTTTTCATCATTACGATTCGAAGCGGTTTGAAAAGCTGGTCCGCGAAAATCTGGGAAAATTCAGCCATTACATTTTAATGCCCCATTTGCACGAAAATATTCAGCGGGTTGTTCAACGCATTCCCGAGAAACGGTTGATTTTTATTGATAACCTGCCGACAAACCTGCATACAAATGCACACGCCGTTTACCAGAATTTTTATAATGACATTTACAATGCGCTGGAAGATAGGATAACTGAAATAGCGAAATACAAATCCATCAATCTGAGTCTTTCGAAAAGCGATTTTCAGTTTGTGCCGCAGGAAACACAGAAAGGATTTGTAAGTTTTTGCGAAACACATCAATTTCAACATAAAATCATACAGAATATTACTGAATCAAATATCAGTAAAAACGATTTATATATTATTTTCGACGACAGCGAACTGCTGAATACGCTGAAAATCATTCAGAACAAACAGGGGTATTTCGGTGTTAAGCACCGATTTCGAACTCATGGGAAAAACGGCTGCCGATTTGGTAAAAGGAAAAACGAGCGGTCAGATTGCAAATCCGTTCAGGCTGATTTACAGGAATTCGTTTTGAAAGCCCCCTCCGGCTCCACCGCAGGGGGGGAGAAAAGAAGAACAGAAAGGAAAAACAGTATGAAATTGATTTCATTTTCAATTTGAAATTTGCCCAAAAAGCCAAAGCAAACGGAATTGAAAATTATGTGTTGGTTTCGTCGGTCGGCGCCAAAGCAAAATCGGGCATTTTTTATAACCGGATGAAAGGTGAACCTGACGAAGCTGTATCAAAAATCGGTTTTGAGAATCTTGCCATTTCAGTACCTGCATCTCTCGTCGGCAACCGTTCTGGACGACGCATTGCCGATGGAATTCATAATCTGTAGGGTTTAAAATTATTTCAATCTTCCATTTCCTTTAAAATCTGTTCAACCTGTTCGTTGGTTTTAAGGAGTTTGTCCTTACAGATTTTTAAGAGTGCCGAAACGCGTTTTACCTTTTCGGCCAGGTCGTCAACATCAAGTTCTTCGTTTTCAATTTTCTCCAGAATCTCTTCAACTTCAGCCATTGCTTCACTGTAGGTCACTGCTTTTTTAATGCTCATAGCCATCTTTTTTTACGAT
>CAMTWS010000113.1:0-23782 GCA_947085485.1 uncultured Prolixibacteraceae bacterium | reverse complement strand
ACTCCTTATAATTTAGAAGAGATACAGTAAATTTTATTTGAATTAACATAGAAATAAATTGCTGTTATTTTTTCTTTTCACCCTTTAACCGTAAATTTGATTAAGAAAAGAAACAGTTATGAAAAAAATAGCAGTTGTTTTGGCAGGTAATGGGGTTTACGATGGGGCTGAAATCCATGAAGCCACTTTAACATTACTGGCCATTGCCCGTCAGGGGGCACAGTACCAGTGTTTTGCCCCCGATATTAACCAGGCGCATGTGGTTAACCATTTAACCGGTAAAGAAATGCCTGAAACCCGGAATGTTTTGGTGGAAGCGGCGCGGATTGCGCGTGGAAAAATAAAACCTCTCTCAGATTACAAAGCTTCAGAATTTGATGCTTTAATTTTTCCAGGTGGATTTGGCGTTGCAAAAAACCTCTGCACTTTTGCTTTCAATGGCATCAACTGCACGGTAAATACCGATGTCGAAAAAGCCATCAGATCGACAATAGTGGCTGAAAAACCGATTGGCGCGTTATGTATTTCGCCGGTTTTAATTACAAAAGTTTTAGTTGATGTTGAAGTTACCATTGGCAGTGATGAAGGGCCTGCCGGTGCAATTGAATCTTTTGGCGGGACACATATCAAAACCACTCATGGCGAAATTGTTGTCGATAAGAAATACAAGTTGGTTACAACCCCGTGTTATATGCTCGATGCAACAATTGACCAAATTGCTGATGGCACCGACAATTTAGTCCGGAAAATTTTGGAATTGGCTTAATTTGTTTCTTTTCAAAAATAAATGAATACAGTTCCTTATATCGATATTCATACCCATCCCAACAGAGTTGAATCTGAGACCATTGTCATTCAGAATATATTTTCTGGCGATGGTTTTGCAGCTTTTACAGGGCGCAATTTTTATACTGTCGGCTTACACCCCTGGCATGTAAAAACACCGGAAGAAAACAACGGGATGCTCCACATGATAGAAGATGCACTTAAATTCGACCATGTATGTTTTGTTGGCGAATGCGGGCTCGATAAAAAAGTTGAAGTAGATTTTAAAGAACAAATGCGTGTTTTCAGGGCGCAGATTTTTATAGCAGAAGAGTTTAAACGGCCGGTTATTGTTCACTGCGTGAAAGCATACAACGAGGTATTTGAATTGCACCGTAAATTGCATCCCGAAATGCCCTGGATTATGCATGGTTACCGGGGAAATATACAAACCACACAACTATTGGGAAAGTGTGGGATATTTTTTTCGTTTGGGGAAAGTTTATTCGACGATAATTCAAAATCGATAGAATCGTTGAAATGGTTGCCCATGGAAAGGATATTTTTCGAAACTGATGATTATGAAGGAGAAGTTGAAAAAATATATGAAAGAGCGGCAAATCTGAAAAATGTTTCACTGGATATTCTGAAAACTCAAGTCTGGAATAATTTCAACCGAATCGAAAGCTCGCTAATCAGCAGGTTTTAAACTTCTATTAAAAATTAATGGTTTTCTGATTGATTATTAGAATAATAGTTTACCTTTGGCGCGTTAAAATTATTGATAGCGATTAGGTTTTTGTCTGTTTTCTGTCTGGGTTTTAATAGATGGTCTTTTTTTAATGAATTTTTTAAGACAGTCGGACAGTTCTCCTTTCTTGTTTTTCTCCACGGTATTTATTTATAAATCAGGGTTTTCTAATTTTGGAATATTCGTAAATCCTGGAAAAGTAACACAAGCTGGTGCTACTGTTTAGTAATTTAAAAAATTGGATTTATTAATTTTTAAAAAGGAACAAATGAACATTTATGTTGGAAATCTTCCGTTCAATTTAGGCGAGGAAGATTTAAAAGAAATTTTCGAAGAGTATGGCGAAGTAGGTGAAACCAAAATTATTTCTGATAAATTTTCAGGAAGAAGCAAAGGTTTTGGGTTCGTTGAAATGGGAAACGATGCTGAGGCAAACAATGCCATCAAAGAACTAAACAATGCTGAAGTTAGCGGCAGGAACATCAAAGTGAACGAATCAAAACCTCGTCCGGCTGAAAGTCGTGGCGGCGGTGGCGGTGGTGAGCGCCGCGGTGGTGGCGGCGGCGGCTATCAGCGCAGAGAACGTTACTAATCAAGAAATGAAAGGTACTGTAAAATGGTACGATGCAGTTAAAGGATTTGGTTTTATCCAGTCTGAAGACAACAAAGATTTGTTTGTGCATCGTTCCGGAGTAAAAGACAATGTCTTTTCGTTGGAAGCTGGACAATCGGTTGAATTTGAAATAAAAGAAAACGACAAAGGTCCGGTGGCATTTAATGTTGAAGTAGTTTAACAAAACGATAGAAAAAAAAGGATACTGTTTTCACAGGATCCTTTTTTTTGCTCTGAAAAATTTTTCTGACATTGACAATGCATCACTCAATTTGGGTGCAGCAATGTTCATATCGTATTATCTGTCAGGCATATATCTGTTTTTGATTGAAAAGGCTGTCAAAGTCAGAAAACAGATTCCTCACTTCGCGCGACCGAGGAATCTGTTTCAAAACGATAACTGAATTGTTCAATTAATGGAGCGCACGAATGAGAAATATTTTACGCCGTTTTTCCTTGAACCCTTATTTTTCCGAAAAGCAATACAACGATTTAAACCCTCTTAGAAACAGTTCGTTGCCAACAATAACCGGCGATGCATGGAAATTGTCGTCCAGTTCGTTCGACGACAGGATTCCGAAAGTTTCACCGGCCTTTACAACCACACAAATTTTATCGGCGGCAATGTACAGGCGTTCGGCAACTGCGGTTGGTGAAGAAAAAATCGTATTTATCCCTTCCAATTTTTGATTGGCATAAAAAACTTTTCCGGTTTTGGCATCCAAACAGGAAAGATAGCCATTGTTAACGCGTAAAATATACAATTTCCCGTTCATTAATACTGGATTTGGCGTATAAGGCGTTTCTTCGGCATAGGTCCATAAAATGGCCCCGGTACCTGTAATATCGCCTTTTGCTTTTGCCAAATCAATGGCCTGTAAAGCGCTCCCGCGAAAGCCGCTCATTACATACAAAATAACATTCTCATAAACCGGATTTGGAATTACATTCCGTGTTAAACCGGTGCTTTGCCAAATCAATTCGCCTGTTTCGAAATCGTTGCCCCTGATATTGGTGGTTGCACTGGTTATTACCTGCGGTTTTCCGTTTACTTCCACAACAAATGGTGTTGACCATGAGGTTCTTTCATCACGTTCAATCTTCCAAACGTCTTTCCCAGTTTGTTTGTCGATAGCATATAAAAACGATTCGCCTTCGTGATCCCACTGTATGAAAATTTTATCTTCATATAAATAAGGCGATTCGCCTTCGCCAAAACTCATGTGTTTTTGCATCTGCCCAAAATCGCGTTTCCAGATAATATTCCCCGAAAAATCGAGACAATATAAGCCACGCGATCCAAAATAGGCGTAAATAAATTCCCCATCGGTACATGGCGAATTCGAGGCCCAGCTACTCAGGTTGTGTGTGTCTTCGATTGGCATTTCTCTGGCCACAGTTTTATCCCATTTTATTTTTCCGGTTTCCCTGTCAATTACTATTACCTTAAATTCGTGAACAAGGTTGGTTGTTGTTCCTGCCATTCTTGAGGGTTCTCCCTTCAGTGTTGTATCGCCTTTCTCTGTTGTGGCAACAGCGGTTTGTACAATAATATTATTTCCCCAGACAATCGGGGTTGCATGGCCTTTCCCTGGAATTTCAGTTTTCCATTTCAGGTTTTTGGTTTCGCCGAACTCTGTTGGCGGATTTCCTTTTACCGCAACCCCCGTTCCAAGTGGGCCGCGCCATTGCGGCCAGTTGTCGGTGTTTTGCCCGAATGAATTTGAGAATAAAAAAATTGAAATGATAATTGAAATGATTTTACCGGTTTTCATAGTGTTAAAATTTAAGTTTAGCAAATTTAGACTAAAAAGCTATCTATTGGTTTAAATGACAGTAAAAATAGAGTTACATTATTTTAATCCCTTTTTAATCTCCTTTTCATTTGCCCTTAATTCACCCTCAATACTTTTATCTGCCAGGATTTTAAGTTTTGGGAAAAAACAGAAAGCAATTAAATGATTACTATAATGGCAAATACAATGAAAAACAAATCATTAAAAAGAAAGGCAATGCTTGAAAAAACGGAGAAAAAATCCAAAGTATTTCTAAAAACTAAATTTTTACAACTTTGGAATTCGGAAACAGAACAAATAGAATATTACAGGGGAAGGCATCTTATTCGCAGTGTTTTAATGCTTGCTGTAGTATTGCAGAGGATGACAACTGGGATTTAAGGGTAAAAAGAGCAACCGGTGAAGTGCGGTTATTAAAGATGAAATACAGAGTTTTTCCGGGGCTTTTGATTTGATGCCTGTTTTTAATTACCTTGGTTTAAAATTTAAAACGTTCCTTTTAATGAAAATATTAGTGGTTGAAGACGAAGCAAAAGTTGCCGATTTTTTGCGCCAGGGATTGGAAGAACAGGGTCATTTTGTAGAAGTTGCCTACGACGGGCAAATGGGGGAAAAGCTTGCCGTTAGAAATGAGTACGACATCATGATTTTGGATGTAATTTTACCCTATTTTAATGGCTACGAACTTTGCCGGCGAATACGCGATAAAAAGCCGGTTGTCCCCATTCTCTTGCTTACTGCTTTGGGAACCACCGAAGATAAGGTTTCGGGTTTTGATGCCGGCGCCGACGACTATTTGGTAAAACCTTTTGAATTTAAAGAATTACTTGCCCGCATAAGAGCGCTTGTTAAACGATCTACCGGAACATTGCACACTTCCGGCATATTAAAAGTAGCCGATTTGGAGCTAAACCTCGATAAAAAAACAGCACACCGGGGAAACACGACTATTGAACTTACAGCCAAAGAATTTGCACTTCTTGAATTCATGATGAAAAACATGGGGCGGGTATTATCGCGGGCAGATATAGCTGAAAAAGTATGGGACATAACTTTTGATACAGGTACGAATGTAGTTGATGTTTACATTAATATACTGCGTAAAAAGCTTGACAGGGATTTTGAAAAAAAATTAATCCACACCCGCATCGGTCTTGGTTACAGTTTAGAAGAACAATAATGGAAATACGTAAAAAATTAGCATACCAGTTTATCGGAATTGTGGCATTTATACTGTTGTTTTCGCTGTTGGCCATTTATATTTCATTTTCTCAATCGCGAAAGGAAGAGTTTTACGGCCGCCTTGGGAACAAAGCAAAACTTGTGGCTCAAATGCTCATTGATATTGATGAAATTGATTCAGAATTATTAAAAAGAATTGAAAGAAATAACCCGCTCAGTTTGCCCAACGAAAAAATTGTAATTTTTGATTACAAAAACAAGAAGATATATTCCAATGACTACAGAGATTCCTTGGATTTTTCAGGAACTCTTATCCAGCAGGTGAGAATGCAGGAAGAAATCCGGTTCCGCCAAAATAAATACGAAATTATCGGGCAGTTTTATACTGGAAAATTCGATCGGATTGTGGTTTTTGCAGCGGCAACCGATATTTTTGGCATGAACAGGCTTAAAAGGCTTCGGATTATTATGCTAATTGTTTTTGTTTCGAGCTTAGCCATAGTTTTTATTGCAGGCCGGGTATTCGCCATCAGGGCGCTCGCGCCTATTTCGAACATTGTAAAACAAGTAATCGGAATTGAAGTTACAAACCTAAACGCCCGCTTAAACGAAGGAAATGGAAAAGATGAAATTGCCCACCTCGCAAAGACTTTTAACAATATGCTGGAGCGCCTTGAAGCCGCGTTCCTGATTCAAAAAAACTTTATTGCCAACGCATCTCACGAACTGAGAACCCCGTTAACTGTAATTACCGGGCAGATTGAAGTTGTTTTAATGAAAGCCCGGGCAAATGAAGAGTACAAAAATACATTGATGCTTGTTTTGAACGAAATAAAAAACCTGAACCTTCTTTCGAACAAATTGCTTTTACTTGCCCAAACCAGCGTCAACACCGGCGATCTCAATTTTTCGCCCATAAGAATTGACGATACGCTTTGGAAAGCCCAAAAGGAAGTATTGACCCGGAATGAAAATTATAACATTGAAATTATTTTTGAAGATGGTATCGACGACGATAGCAAATTATTGGTTTCGGGGAACGATCTTCTCCTGAAAACTGCTCTGGCAAACCTTATGGACAATGCGTGTAAATACTCTGAAAACCATCGAGCTGAAGTGAGGTTAAATGCCAATAATACTGTGCTTACAATACAATTTATCGATCAGGGAATTGGAATTCTTCCGGAAGAAATTGAACTTATATTCCATCCTTTTTTCAGATCAAAAAATATAATTCATGTTGCCGGGCATGGCGTTGGGTTGTCGCTGGTTGAGAAAATTATAGCCCAGCACAAGGGGAGCATAAATGTTTCTTCTGAAATAGGGAAAGGTTCTGTGTTTACGCTTCAAATCCCAATTATTAGCTGATAATAAACAATTTGTGGAATATTCAATTTTTTTTAATCCACTTTTAATCCCGTTTTAATTACTGGTTAATTTCGTGTAAATAGATTTGTACAAATAATATTTTATAAATCTTTAAATTACATTATTATGAAAACAAATATTTCGATACAAAAAGTTATTGTTGCAGGTGTTATTGCAATTGCAGTTATCCTCACCGGATTATCGTTCCAAAGTAAATCAAAATTTAAAAAGCTGTTGACCGATGAAAACCTTAAATCGGAAATGTTGCTTTCAGAAAAATTAGCCCTTGATAAGGCTGTTAAGAACTACCAGCTTGACATTACTGATTTGCAAAGTAAATCTGACGGTTTAGACAAATTGATTGCCGAGGCAAACATTGATATTCAAAACAAAAATGCTGAAATCAACAAACTGAAAACCGCGAATGTCTCCATAAAAAATCTAAAGGGGAGAATTGCCGAATTGGAAAGTTTGAAGAAACAGTTAAACGAGGAACTTGCTCAAAGCAACAATTCCCTGGCCCAGGCTAAATCAGAAAATGAAAAGCTAAATAATGAACTTGCTTCGGCGTCAAAAACAATCGAAGGGCTGGAGAGTGACATTGCCATTTTGAAAGTGATGTTCTCTTATAATTACAGAACGGAGGCGCTGCGGGGTAAAAACGAAAAACTGACAGTGAATGCAAAAAGGACCAATAAGCTGCTTGTCTCTTTGGATGTGCCGGGCAATATTGGTAACGACATTCACTTTAAAGTCGTAACTCCTGAGGGCAAAGAACTTTCGAGCAAAAAAGATTTGGCTGCGATTATAAAGATTACTGAAAATGGCGATGGTTTGTTGGCAAGCTCAACTCTAACCAATGTTGGAAGCGCCGGAACTAAACGGGTTGAAATGTCGTACAAACCCACTCAAAAAATGTCGAAAGGGATATATCAGTTCAATTTATACAATGAGGATCGTTTTTTGGGTAGCGCACAGAAGAGATTGAAATAAAGGATTGTTGATTTTCATTTTTGTTAATATTTTCATTTTTGGCCGGGATTCGTCCCGGCTTTTTTTATTAAAAGATTGGTTTTTTTTGATTTTTGGAGCCTGATTTCAGACATTTACTATTCTTCTTCAATATTTTCATCCCTCTTTTCAGTAACCGGAACCGATCTGATTTTAATATTCAGGTAAGCAAATAAAATCGTCATTAACGGGCTGATAATATTGAAAAAAGCATAAGGGGCATACGCCCAGGTATCAACGCCCAAAACCCTCGATTGAGTTGCCCCGCAGGTATTCCATGGAATTAATACCGAAGTAACGGTTCCGCTGTCTTCCAAAGTCCGGCTTAAAAGTTCAGGCGCCAAACCTTTTTTTTCATATAATTTGCGAAACATCCTGCCGGGTACAACAATGGCAAGATATTGATCTGATGCCGTTGTATTAAAAAACAGGCAGGTTACAACTGTCGATGCAACAAGGCTTCCGGTGCTTTTGGCATATTTTATAATGGGTTGTGTAATTCGTTTCAGCAAGCCTGCTGCTTCCATAATTCCCCCAAAAACCATGGCCGACAGAATTAGCCAAATGGTGTCCAACATTCCGCGCATCCCCGAAGTGCTCAGCAATTCGGTAATTTTTGGATCGGTGGTGGTGAGCGAAATATTACCAAACATCGACTGCATCACCGAAATGTATGCAGCTTTGGGGTAATTGTCGGTAATCCCTGCAACAGTTTTAATAACTTCGGGTTGAAAAACAACTCCGAAAATCCCTCCCAGCAAGGTACCGGCCAACAGCGCCGGAATTGGGGGAACTCTTAAAAGAATAATGCCAAACAGTATCACGGGTACAAGAAAAAGCAGCGGACTGGTATTAAATGTTCCGTCAATTGCACTTTGAACCGCTCCAACATTTATAACCGCTCCCGAAAAATCGTATCTGAGCCCAATTACCAGTGAAATCAATAATGTAATAATATAAGTTGGGGTAGTTGTATATGACATGTACCTGATATGGGTAAACAAATCGGTTCCTGCCATTGCCGGCGCCAGGTTGGTGGTATCGCTCAGCGGGCTCATTTTGTCGCCAAAATAGGCGCCGCTGATAATTGCCCCTGCCACAACCGCTTCGTTCATCCCCAATGCTTTCCCTATTCCCAGTATTGCAACCCCAATGGTTGCAACGGTTGACCACGAACTGCCGGTTGCCACACTTACAATCGAACCTACAAGTAATGCAGTAACAAGAAATAATTTTGGATTGATGATGTTTAGCCCGTAATAAATCATTGTTGGCACTACACCGCTTATCATCCATGTTCCGGCCAGTGAGCCAATAAGCAAAAGTATTAAAATTGAAGGCATGGCCGAACCAATGGTAGCAACCACTTTTGCCCGCACCAATTCCCACTGAAATCCCAGCCGCATTGCAATTATTCCGGCAACAGAAGCGGCAAGAATAAGGGCTATTTGGTTTGGCCCGGCCAGTGTATCTTCAAACAGAAAAACATTAAGCGTTAATAAAATAATTAAAACAGAAATCGGTATAAGCGCTTCAAATAAACCTGCCTCCCTTTTCATAGATACAAATATTCAATTTGATTTAAACGAAAGCAAACTAACATTTTTATATTGAATTTGATATACCTCTGAAATATAATTGTCGAAAAAAGCAATTTAATTTTCAGACAGGCTCTGATAATTTATTGTTTATATCTTCGTTTCTTCTAAATTGAATGTGTTTTTTATGAAGATTTTTTATCTGAAGTTTATTTTAATTGGTTTTTTACTGAGTTCGTTTGCAATTTCGTTAATGGCTCAACGCAGCAATGGAATTGCTGTCGAAGGGAAAATAACTGTTCAGCAGGGCGTGGTTGAAGGCGCTGTAATTCAAATGTTTATCGATGGCCGCCGAATGGATAATTATGGTGTAGGGGCTGATGGCCATTACAAGGTTGAACTGAATTACAATCACAAATACGAGCTTATTTTTACGTTAAAAGGAAACTTCTCGCAAAAAATTATGGTTGAATCTTCAGTGCCAAAAGAGGTGCTGCAAACCGATCCCCGATTTCCACCTTTCCCACTCAATATTAACCTGTTTACAGAAATTCCAGGGATCGACAAGTCGTTTGTGGATAATACCATCCTTAAAATTTATTACAGCCAAAACGTTGACAACTTCATTTCTGAATTGTATTACAACGATGCCCAGATTGCAAAACTGATTGAACAGGCGAAGTTGCAAGGCCAGCAGATTGGCAAAGTATCCGATTATTTGTCGAAATTAACCCGTGCCGAACTTGCTGAATTACGCAAGGAATATAATAAACTGCTTTCTCAGGCCGGTAAGCAGTACAGCGGCGAGCAGTTTCTGGCGGCTCTTGACGGTTACAAAGCGGCAAGTAAAATTTTCCCAAACGAGCAATTTCCCAAAGACAGGATTGCTGAAATAAACGATTTGCTTGGATTGATGATGGTTGCGGCGGAATTGGATAAAGCCCTTGCAGAAAGATTTGACCAATTAATAAAGGAAGCCGATCAGTTATTTAATCAAAAAAATTATGCCGATGCCCAAAATTCGTACAACCGGGCGCTTTCGATTAAACCTAACGACAATTATGCCAATCAGCAGGTGAAACTGATTAACGATTTGCTGAAAAAACAGATGGCTGACGAACAGTACAACATTGTAATTGCCCAGGCCGATAATTCTTTTAAACAGTTGCTGTATAACGAGGCAGCAAACAGTTATCAGGAAGCCCTCGGAATTAAACCAAACGAAGCTTATCCGAAAAGCAAACTGGAGGAAATTAAAGGGATTTTGGCCCGACAGTCGCAGGATGCCGAAAAACTCGAGAGCTACAAACAGGCAATGCAGCAGGCTGAAATTATGTTCCAGAAACAATTCTACGAAAAATCTCTGGCTTCTTTTGAAAATGCATTGAATTTGAAACCTGGCGATGAACCGGCTTCCCGAAAAATTGAAGAAGTTAAGGGAATAATGAACAGGCTTGCGGCCAAACTGATGTACGACAAGTTGATAGTTTCTGCCGATAAATCATTGAAGAAAGACCTTTTAAAAGAGGCATTAACCGATTATGTTGCTGCCGCCGCAATAATACCGGATGATAAATATGCTGCACAACGGATTGAAGAAATTAATCAGAAACTAAAATTTTCTGAAAGTTATACTGAATTGATTGCAAAAGCCGATAATCAGTTTAACGCAAAGAATTACAGCGATGCGAAATCACTGTACACTGAAGCGGCCGTAGTTAAGCCAAATGAGAAATATCCGAAAGATAAGGTTTTAGAAATAAATGCCATTTTAAGCCAGATTGCAAAAACCAATCAAGGCTATCGGCAGGCGGTAGCAAAAGCCGATGGATTATTTCAGCAGAAGTCTTATGAAAAGGCAAAAGAAGCATTTGCTGAAGCAGGACGGATAAAACCCGAAGAAACATATCCACCTGAAATGATCGGGAAAATAGATGTTTTAATTGCTGAACAAACCCGATTGGCTGCTGAAGCCGAAGCGGAACGCATCCGTCTGGCCGAGGGAGCCGCTGCCGCCGAAGCCGCACGACTTGCAGCAATCCAGGCCGAAAAAGATAAAAGCTACACCGAGGCAATTACAAAAGCTGATAACTTATTCAACGAAAAACAATACGAAAATGCCCGCAACGAATACCGCGCAGCGCAAATAGTCAAACCCGCCGAAACTTATCCAAAGCAAAGGATTGATGAAATTGGAAAAACCCTTGCCGCGTTGGAACAAGTTAAAAAAGAGAAAGAGTTACTGGATAAAAACTATGCAAATGCAATCCAACAGGCCGATCGCTTTTTTACGGGTAAAAGCTACGATCAATCTAAGGGCAAATACAGTGAAGCGCTGGTTTTGAAACCGGAAGAAGCATATCCGAAAGAGCGGATTGCAGAAATTGAAAAGATACTTCAGCAACAAATTCTGGATGAAAAATACCGGGTGATTATTGTCGCTGCCGATGGATTTTACAAAACAGAAAATTATTCACAGGCAAAAGCCGAATACGAAAAAGCTTTAACTGTTAAAGCCGGGGAGCCATATCCAAAAAATCAGATTGCAAAAATCGATGGAACCCTGCAAAAAGAACAGCAAAAAATATTGGCCGATAAAAATGCTGCCGAAGATTTGCAACGCCGCAGTGACGAAATTGCAGAGTTAAACCGTGTTTTGGAGTCCCGCGGAGTTGCCAGTGATGCGGAATTGAAGAATATTTACGACCAATATATCAAACAGGCCGATGAATTGTTCGACGCCAGGCTGTATATTGTTTCGCGGAGTTGGTATTATAAGGGCTGGGATGTAAAACCCGATGAAAGATATCCAAAACAGCGTATCGATGAAATCAACCGGTTATTGAATGGTTTGCTATCGAGCCAGCTAGACAGGGATTATCAGAAATTTGTTGATTTGGCCGATTCAACTTTCCGCAATAACCAGTATGCGGTTTCCCGTGGTTGGTACAACAGGGCGTTGGGGGTTAAGGCAAACGAGAAATATCCAAAAGATCAGATTAAGGAAATTGAAACTAAAATTGCTGAACGAATGGCTGGGCAGTCGGGGCAGCAGTTTGAAGCTGATGTACAAAAAGCTGTGGCAGCCTTCGATGCAAAGAATTACAATGTAGCCCGCTTCTGGTATAAAAGGGCGCTTGAATTGCGGCCCGAAAATGCAGATGTGAAAACCAGGTTGAAGGAAATTGATGCAGCGTTGAAAAAGTAGGTGGGGTATCAATTAAAAATTGAAAATTGAATCACTTTACTCAACTCAACACTTTTTTCTCAATACTTTCTTAAATTGCCTGTTCAAACTTATTCTGAATCAATTTCAACATATTTACATCCAGACTTCCTGAATAGATTCGGATGATATCGGTTATCCGCGAATCAAAAAGAATGGCGCCCCTTGCCGCGTCAAACATCGGACAGTTGGAGTTGTTTCTGATGTCGGCAATAATTTGTAAATATTTGTCTTGTTTTATCAGTTTCGAAAGTGCAATATAGGCTGTTTTCTGCTGGAGATGGTCAAAGTAGATATTTTCATCCACTTTTTCGAGGCTAAAGCATTTATTGGTCCTGATAATTGCGCTGCTGCCCAGGTGCACTTTTTTCGCAAATTTCACGCCCTGTTCAACAAAACATTCCTGCAGTTTGTGAATCATTTTATAATCAGGGAAATTTTTAATTCGAATAGCCGGATAATGATTATCGGTAAATTCGAGGACCGATACAGCAATATTTAAACTTGGCATGCAGCATAAATCGATGACTTGTGCATAGCGCAGCGCCTCTTCAAGTGTGTAAAAGGGCGCCGTGAAAAGGAACAGTGAATTTGGTTTCGTGGAGATATTAAACGGGGCTTTACCGTGATATTCGGCGTAAGGCATGTTTGCTTCTGCAACACAGGTATGTTCTGCAATGTTGGCGGTAATCTGAACAACTGATTCTTCCTTGATAATTGCCCCGGTTACATGGATGAGATTTTTTGTTTCCATAGCGATTTTTTTTGATGTACAGTTGATACGAAAAACTCGGTTTTTTTAATATTTATACTGTAGATTATCATTATGGTTACTGTTTATTTTGAGTAAATTTAAGATAACCTGATGAATTTTCTTTCTGTTTTTACAAAATTGCCGGTGGTTAATTTAAAATGAATATAAGTTTTAATTTGCAGGATTTTTCAATGAAATGTTTAATATTACAGCGCTAAACCGAAAGTTGAATAATCATTAAAATATTAATTCATTACAAATTCAAACAATGAAAAAACAATTTGTGTTGTTTACCCTGTTTTTGGCTGGAATCTCTGTTTTTGCACAAACTGAAATTGAAAAAGGTTTGGCGGCCATTACCCGGGAAGCCGTAAAAGGACAGTTGGAATTTCTTGCATCCGACTGGACCGAAGGCCGCGCAGTAGGTACAAAAGGAGAATACATTGCGGCTGATTATATAGCCTCAATGCTTCAGGTTTATGGAGTTAAACCCTTTGGAGATGAGGCTGTGAGCGCGCCTTCGAGGCGGGATTGGATGGCAGGGATTCGTCCTCAAAGTGGAAAAACCTATTTTCAGAATTTCAGTTTAATACAATACGAACCCGGCGAAGTGCAATCTTTTTCGGTTATTTCGAACGGTATGAACAACGAAAAAGCGGTGAATTTTAGTTTCAAGACCGATTTTAATGTTCGCACAGGCGTGGTTGGTTTGTCTGCCAAAGCGCCGGTTGTTTTTGTGGGTTACGGTTTTCTGAATAAAGAAAAAGGATATGACGATTTGCAAAAGATAAACCTGAAAGGAAAAATTGCAGTGGCTTTAACAGGATTTCCCGGACATAAAGATACATCGTCGGTTGCCTATAAAACGTTTGCCCCCGAAGGAAGACGCGCACTATTTATGCTGGAAAGGGACAAAATCAGCCTCCTTGAAAAAGCCGGGGCAATTGCCATTATTCAGGTAAATCCCGATACAAATCCAATGCTGTCGTGGGCGCAAAACCATATTTATCCGGTAAAAGGCGCTCATTACGAAGCCGATAAACCGCTTTCTTCGTACTACGATACTTCAATGGCGATGCCTGCTGATACGCTGGCATCGAATATTCCCACATTTACAGTTACACCGCGCCTGGCAAACGAAATCATTTCGGGGACTGGCATTAATTTTTCTGAATTCGAAAAAACAGTAGCAGAAAAAATGCTGCCATCTTCGAAAGATCTTCCGGGGAAGATGGTTGCTTTTAATACCACTGTAAAATCGGAAATTGTAAAAGCCCGAAATGTGGTTGGTTATATTGAAGGAGAGAAAAAAGATGAATTTATTGTGGTTGGCGGACATTACGATCATCTTGGTAAATTCGACGGTTACATCTGGAACGGCGCCGATGATAATGCTTCGGGAACCGTTGGTGTAATGACCGTTGCCAAGGCGTTTATGGCAACCGGCAAAAAACCCGAAAAATCGATCATTTTTGCTGCCTGGACAGGAGAAGAAAAAGGGCTGTTTGGCTCGAAATATTTTGTGCAGCAGGCCCAAAAGAATAAAATGAATGTTGTGCTTAACCTGAATTACGATATGATTGCACGTGACATCGAAGGGGATTCGATGAAAAATATGGCCGATTTGAGTTATACAAAAGCCTATCCCGGAATAGAGGAAATTACAAAGAAAAATTTAGCAGATTACAATATCAATCTGAAAATGTCGTACCGCGCTTCGGAAAGACCGGGTGGCGGTAGCGACCATGCGCCTTTTGCCGAAGCGGGTATCCCCATTTTCTATTTTATGGCAGCCATGCACCCCGATTATCATCAGCCATCCGACGAACTCAGCAAAATCAACTGGGAGAAAATGACCAACATCATCCGCATTGGATTTCTGAATACATGGGAATTTGCCAACAGCGATGAATATTTAAAAGCAAATGTTAAGGCAACTCCCGAACCGTAATTTGATTATTAAATATTTAAAGCAGTTTTGGTAATTATATTAAAATGGCTTAATTTTAACCAGAAATAACTAAAACCATAAACCATGAAAAAACTTTTCGCATTTGCTTCTATCCTTGTTTTTATGAGTTCTGTTTTTGCCCAGGATCTTCCATTTCGTTTGGAAGAGCTTACCGCCCCCGATTATGTTAAAGCAGTCGAAAAAAGCGCCAAAACCTGCATTATTCCCATTGGGGTATTTGAAAAGCATGGCCCGCACCTGCCGCTGGGCACCGATCTTTATCTTTCGCGGGAATACGCTTTGCGGGCTGCTGAAAAAGAGTATGCCGTAGTATTTCCATGGTACTATTTCAGCCAGATAAACGAGGCCCGTCACCAGCCAGGAACCATAGCCTACAGTCCCGAACTGATATGGAAAATACTGCAGGAAACGCTCAACGAACTCAACCGAAATGGTTTTGAAAAAATAATTATCGTAAACGGACATGGCGGCAACAACGCTTTTTTAAACTATTTTGGAATGGCACAACTTTCCGAACCCCGAAATTACGCACTTTACTGGTTCAGGCCCGAAAGCAACCCCGAAGTAGAGAAAAAGGCGGCAGCATTGACCCAAACCGATAAATTTGATGCACACGCCGGAAACAGTGAAACATCGGAAATGGCTGCGGCACAACCTAAACTCACCCACACCGAACGCGCAAGTCAGCAGTCGGGTGTTGATTTGGAACGAATGAAAGGACTTGAATACATTTACACCGGAATCTGGTGGTACGCCAGCTATCCAAATCATTACGGCGGAGACGGTTCAAAATCAAATGCTGAAGCAGGCGAGTTAATGATTAATGAAACAGTGAATCAACTTGTTAAAATGATCCGGCAGGTAAAAGCCGATAAAATAGTGCCGGAGTTGCAAAACCAGTTTTTTAAAGAAGCTCAGAATCCGCTAAAAACAAAACATACATTTAAATAAATCACGGGGAAAGTCCGTGTCCCGAAAAAACCCTTTCTTTGCACAAAAATATTCAGGGATGAAGAAAAAGAGGGTGAATGTAATTACGATGGGATGTTCGAAAAACCTGGTTGATTCGGAGGTTTTGCTTAATCAGTTGGAGCGGGGAAAATTTGAAGTAGTTCACGATTCCAGTGAAACCGGGTTCGATGCGGTTTTTATCAACACCTGTGGTTTTATTCACGATGCCAAACAGGAATCCATCGACATGATTCTCGATTATGCAGAAGCCAAAAAACGTGGCGAAATCGGCAAACTTTATGTAATGGGTTGTATTTCTGAACGTTACCAAAAGGATTTGGAAAAGGAACTTCCCGAAGTTGACCGCTACTTTGGTAAATTCGACATGAAAGCGATGGTCGATGAACTGAAAGTAACCTATCATCCCGAATACATTTACAAGCGAAAAATTACCACACCTTCGCATTTTGCCTACCTGAAAATTTCGGAAGGGTGCAACCGTTCGTGTTCGTTTTGCGCAATCCCGATGATGACAGGCCTCCACAAATCGCGCACCATCGAAAGCCTGGTGATGGAAGCCCGCTACCTTGCCAAAAAAGGGGTGAAGGAAATCCTGCTCATTGCACAGGAGTTATCGTATTACGGAATCGATATTTACGGAAAAAGCCGGTTGGTTGACTTAATCAACAGCATTTCCGAAATTAATGGCATTGAGTGGATTCGCCTCCACTATTTGTACCCCACCAAATTCCCGTTCGATGTGCTGCCTGTGATGCGCGAAAACCCGAAAGTCTGTAAATATCTCGACATGCCGTTGCAACACATTGCCAACCCGGTTTTAAAAAATATGATGCGCCATGTTACCCGCGAAGAAACTGAGGCTTTGATAAAAAGGATCAAGGAAGAAGTGCCGGGAGTTGTTTTGCGTACCACCTTTTTAGTTGGGTTCCCCGGAGAAACAGAAGCTGATTTCGAGGAGTTGAAAGCGTTTATTGAGGAAATGAAATTTGAGCGGCTTGGCGTTTTTCCCTATTCGCACGAAGAAGGGACTTACGCCTCGAAAATGTTCAACGACGATGTTCCCGACGAAATTAAACAGGAACGTGCCGACGAAATTATGGAAATTCAGCAGCAGATTTCGGCCGAACTAAACCGGCAAAAAATCGGAAAAACGTTTAAAGTAATCATCGACTGCAAAGAGGGCGAATTTTATGTAGGCCGCACCGAATTTGATTCTCCCGAAGTTGATGGCGAAGTTTTAGTCACTTCGGAAGATGAATTGAAAAAAGGAGTTTTTGTAAATGTAAAAATTACCGGCGCTGAAGATTACGATTTGTATGGCGATGTGGTGTGATACTTTCTAATCTTAATTCATTTTTATTTTTGAATAATCATCGAAAACCAATAAAATCAACATCTTAACCCCGATCGCGCGGATTTGTAATCCGTGCGTAGTAATAAACGGTACAGATTACAAATCTGAACCAGCGTTGTAAAAATCCCACCCCGTTCACATTCCGCCTCCAAAAACTGCTCGTTTGATTTGTAACCGGGTAAATTTTTCGCCAACTTTACGATCCCACAACCGAGGAGTTTAAAATAATAGAAAAACAGAGTAAAGTAAAGAACATGACCAAAGAAACCGCAATAAAGCTGTTCAACGAAAAACAAATACGCACCCATTGGGATGATGAACAGGAAAAATGGTATTTTTCAATAGTTGATGTAGTTGGAGTATTAACCGAAAGCCCCAATCCCCGGAAATATTGGAGCGTTTTAAAAACCCGGCTCAAAGAGGAAGGAAGTGAGTTGGCTACAAATTGTAGTCAACTGAAAATGCTTTCTGCCGATAGTAAAATGTACAAGACCGATGTAGCCGATACCGAGCAGCTTTTCAGGCTCATACAAAGCATTCCCTCGCCAAAGGCCGAGCCTTTTAAAATGTGGCTTGCACAGGTTGGCCGCGAGCGGATTGACGAAATTGAAGACCCGGAGCTGGCTACTACAACTGAAATTTCGAAAGAGAAGAAACCAAAAACATTTGTTGATAACAAAAAAATTGCCCGGCAGGGTGGTACAATTGCAGGAAATACAAGAAGGGAAATTGAGGAAAAAACCGGTAAAAAAGTTGTAACAAGTCAAAATGCAAGGCAGCTTGATAAAAACAAAAACAAGGAATTAGGTGGCAATTGAAACCCTGCTCGGCGGATTTGTAATCTGTGCGTAGTCATAAACGGTACAGATTACAAATCTGAAACAGCGTTGTAAAAATCCCATCCCGTTCACATTCCACATCCAGAAACTGCTCGTTTGATTTGATAATCGAATAAATATCATCGCGGCACGAACCGTCGGGTTTGAAATATTCTGATTCATAAAATTCAAATTAATATTTCAGTTTCCCCTTTTTTCAAGTCAAAACAAATAAAAGTTTCCTTGTTACCGACGCAAAATGTCACGGATTTTAATTCGCTGATTTTATTTACCTGTTGAAGGGGAGCGCTGTTCTTAACTGTTGGATTTTTAACCGTTGCATTTATTTTCAATGTAAAATCGGGTGATGCAAATGGCGCTTTCAGTTTAACTGTATTTTCTTCAATTGTCATTACTGTCAGTTTTAAACTTTCTTCCAGTTCGCGTTTGGTCCAGCCCGGAATAAAACGGTCCACCCAACCGGTGCAGGCAAGGTAGGGAACAATGCTGTATTTTCCCTTTACCCCGTTTTCAGCGCTCCACTCGCCAAATTCGCGCACAAAACTGTCGGGAATTTCGCGGGGCAGTTTTCGCCAGTCCTGTTTGTAATTCGCAGGAAAAACCTCGGCAAACTGCGGAATCCCGAAGTGGGCCATGTTTACAAGTGTGGTAGAATCGTCGATAATCAAACTCACCGGAATCCGGGTTCGCGGATTTACTACTTCAACTTTTACTGATTTTTCAGCAGAAAAAACAAGCTTTGGGGAAACGGTAACAGCCGCAGCGCCTGTGGCAGCGGTTTTCAGGAATATACGCCGGTTGTAGTCCATAATTATTCAATTTAAAACGAATGAAGATAGTAAAAAATAAAATTTATCTTTGTCTGCTAATTACATGATATTATTTAAATGAAATTATTCGAAGGACACTCTTTTCACATCCCCGTTCTCGGAGTAGGATATTCAATCGACACACCAATTCAGGTTGCACCTTATGGAATTTCATCGGTTATTTCGCTGGTCGATGATACGACGATTGAAAAAATGCGTGAGTTTTACAGCCAAAAGTTCGATATTCCTTTCAAAACCATATCAAAAGAAATTGAAGATTTCAGGGCAAAGCGAATCACGTCGTACCTTAACCTGGTTGATGAAATTGTAAAGAGAAAATTTGCTGAACTTAAAAGCAGTGCAGTTCATGCCGGGGAAGAAATTGAGAAATATATACACATGTTGCCCGATTCATCAACAATAAAGGAAAAATTCAACCTGGCGAAAATGAGCCGTGACGCTGCCGGTGAATTTTCGAAATGGGTGAACGAAAAACTGCATGTTGGCGCTATCGATGTGAATATAATGACCAAATTGGACAAGGTTAATTATAAAGATGGCAAAGAGTTACCGGTTGAACACAACGATGCACATGCTGCCCTGCGCGGGTTTGCCAACAGTGACCTGAATTCGTCGCTTGTTTTGTCGGCTGGAATGAGTCCGCGTTTGTACAGTTATATTGAAAATTTCAAAGACTTTTTCCCCGATAGTTATGGTGTTTTGAAGAAGAAAATTATTCTGAAAGTCAGCGATTTCAGATCGGCTTTTGTGCAGGGTAAAATTTTTGCTTCCAAAGGTTTATGGGTTTCTGAATACCGCATTGAGTCGGGCGTGAATTGCGGCGGCCATTGTTTCCCTACCCAGGGAATATTGTTTGGTCCCATTCTCGAAGAATTCAAAAAGAACAAACAAACGCTTTTCGATACTTGTATCGAACTTTATAAATCAGCGCTTCTGAAGAAAGAAATTGTTCAGCCTGCCGAAACGCCCGAAATAAAAATAACTGCACAGGGCGGGGTGGGCACAGCCGAAGAACACAATTTTCTGTTGAATCATTTTGATCTCGATAGTGTTGGTTGGGCAACGCCTTTTATGCTGGTTCCCGAAGTGATAAGTATAGACACTGAAACGATGAACCTGTTGGCCAAAGGGAAGGAAGAAGATTATTATTACAGCGGTTTATCACCGCTGGGTGTCCCGTTTAACAGTATTAAAGGGGCCACGATGAGTTTGTACCGGATTGAGCTTGCAAATCATGGAAATCCCGGGGCAAACTGTACCAAAGGATTTCTAAAATATAACACTGAATATACCGAAAAGCCCATTTGTACATCATCAAGGCAATATCAAACCCTAAAATTGAAAGAACTGGCTGAATTAAATCTGCCCGAAGAGGAATATCAAAAGGCTTACGATAAGGTTATTGAAAAGGAATGTCTGTGTAAAGGATTGAGTACATCGACTTTGCTGTCGAAAAATATCGAAGTTAAACCAGATTATAAAGTAACGTGTTGCCCCGGGCCAAATCTGGCGTGGTTTTCGAAAATATCAACGTTACGGGAGATGGTTGACCATATTTATGGCCGCTTGAATTTGCTCGACAACGGTACGCGCCCGCACATGTTTTTAAAGGAGTTGAATATGTACCTCGATATTTTTAAAGAACGGGTGGAAGAATTACAAAAAGCTACAGATAATCAAAAAGAAAAAAAGTTGTTGATTGCTTTCCGGGAAAATCTACTCGACGGAGTAAATTACTATAAAGCTCTTTTTGCTGAAAAGAAAAAGGAGGTTGTGGACGAACTGGAAAGGTTGCTAAATAGATATCCGGTACTGAATTACGTATTCGAATAGTTCAGAGTTCAGGGTTCAAAGTTCAGAGTTCAGGGTTCGGAGTTCAGAGATTAAAGTTTTTAACATGTAACCTGCAACATGTAACCTTCTTCCTCATTCTGACCGTTTTAAATAATTATTGTATTCCAGAATTAAAGCATTGTAAAACATATTCGAAATCAGGGTTGAGCCGCGGGGGGTGAAATGCACATAATCAGGCGCGGCCAGTTCGGGTTTGGCATTTACCCAGCCGGGCATGCTGTTATGGCCGCCCATGGCCCGGTACATGTCCCAGTATCCGCTCCCGGTTGACAATGCAGCATTTTTGAGGGCTTCAACCACTGCCGGCAACATCTCGTAAGTAATGTATTTGTCTTTTATTTTGATTGACATATCGCTGGGGCCAATTACAATAACTGCAGCATTGGGGCACGATTGTTTAATCCGTTTTATCTGGCTTGCAAACCAGCGCCCGTATTTCTCAACGGCATTTTGATCTTTGGTATAAGGCATTATATTTCCACCAAACTGAAGGATAAAAAGACCGGGATTTAAATCGGTGTACATTTTTGTGCTGTGCTTAAATTCACTTTGGGTGAAAATTGTACCCGAACTTCCGCGAAGTGCAATATTATCAACAATAACACCCTTATTTTCGGCCAGTTCAATTCCGTAAATATCAGGGCTGTCCCATCCCGAAAATTTTAAAACCACATTATCTGTGGCAGCCGGTAAATTGCACGAAACCACATCGTAATCCAAATCAGGCTTTAAGGTTTCTGCGAAAATCATTTCACCGTTTACAAACAGTTTTAAATCGACAGGGCTTTTTGCGTTTCCGTAAAACAACCTCATCCGTTTGTATTCGCGGGTTCTGTTGAATGAAATATTTGATTTTGAAATGTTCAGCTCAGCTTCATACAATGTTGTTTTTTCAAACGGAACTGAATCAAAAGTTAGCGGGGCAAAACGTGAAAAAGCGCCCATTACTCCGTATCGGTTGTGCTGAACCAAAGAATCGACATCTCCATAAATCGGGTATCTGGCCCAGTTTTCTGAATTGGTTTGAACTGCGCTGAAAATAAAATCATACGGTTGTAATGCAGGACGCAATCCCAAACCGGTTCCGCTAAATTTTTGCTGTAATTTATTGCGCAGATTTGCTGTAATGCGGTCTCCTTCCAACTGACTGTCACCGTAATGCATTATTCGCGTTGTTGTTCCCGATTTTAGTTTTTGAAAGAAACGCGCCAGGTTATCACGCCCTTCATCTGTTACTTCTATTTTATGAATTGATTGAATAAGTTGAGCATAACTTGCAGTATCAACTATATCGGAACTGTTATTGAGTACAATCTCTGCCAGGGAGTCAATATCAAACTGATGTTCTATGATTTCTGAAACATCGGTATATTCCACTTTTTCAGTCGAAAACATTTCGTCGAAAGTGGGCATGTGAAAATTAAACTCACCCACTTTCACTCCATCGGCAGGCGTAATCAGCATGGTACCGGTCAGCAGCACAAAAACTGCGATGGTAAAAAGTAATGTTTTTATTGGTTTCATCAATATCAGTTTTTCTGGTAAACAATTAGTTTCTGGCCAATCTGTATTTTTCGGGCATCGTCAATGTTGTTCCATTTTAAAATGTCTTCGGGAGTCACGCCATCGTATTTTTTTGCAACGGTAAATGGTGATTCGCCGTTTTTTACGGTGTGTTCCACCTTTTTCCAGTTATTGATTTCCTGAAACACAGCCAGAGTTGTATTTTGTTGCAATTGCAACGGCATCGAAGGTTTTACCTCTTTCTTTTTCTGTTGAGTATGCAATCCTTTATAATAATCGGCTTTATCAATATCAACAAAAATATCGAGGGTTTTTCCGGCCTGAATTTTTCGCTCGTTCGAAATGTAGTTCCAGTATTTTAAATCTTCCACCTGCACATCGTATTTTTCTGCTACAACACCCAGCACATCGCCACTTTGCAACGTGTATTTAATTTTTGTTTTTCCTTCAATTTCAAGATTTTTCACCGGCTCTCCCTGATATTGCCTGCCCGGGGCAGGCGGATACTCAATTTTTTGTGAAGTAAGTTTAAAAAGCGTAGAATCGAAAGCATTGTAAACCGAATCCTGCAAAAAAACAAAATCGTCCCGGTAACCCTCGGGCACAGCCAATTTCGACAAGGGTTTCTGAACAGGGACTATGGAAAACCTGTATTGAGGATTGAGGAATTCAAGCTGTTTTTGAGTAATACCAAGCACTTTTGAAATCTGTGCAAAATGAATCTGTTTTGTAATACGCACTGTATCGGGCTGGATTTTTTTTGCCAAAGGATTGATTGTTGTTTTAAACCGGTTCGCCTCCAAAAAAACAGCCGTGGCCTGAAAAGCAGCAATAAACAGGCTTGCCGTCTCCGGTAAATATTGAATCATTTGAGTTAACGATGCATTTTCCCCTGCAAATGAAATGGCATTTTTCACTTTTGTATTTCCGTATAAATAACCCAAAACAGCCAGTTCGGGTGTTTTGAAAGCCGCCAGGTTTTGTTTCATAACCGCCACAAATGCGCGGGTTGAAAGTTCGGGATTGAAACGCTCATCAACCAGTTGAATAACTTGCAAACCATTCAAAACCGCCTGGAAATGGGTTAACTGCCAGATTCCGGCTGTGCCATTTTCGCCAATTGAATTTTGATTTAATCCTGAAATTGCAGGTGCAATATATTTCAACTCTTTGGGTAAACCTGCCTTTTTTAAACAAGCATCATATTGCATTTCGTAATACGAAAACATCCTCACCAGATTCTGTTTCTGCGTTACCGGAAGCGCTTCCAAAAACCGATAGTAACCGGTTGTTCCGGCTGAGATTTCAGGAAACAATCCCAAATTCAACTGCGCATATTTTTCTGTAACATTTTGTACGGGTACAAACTTTACTTTCCCGGGAAAAAAGGTTGAATCGGAGAAACAATACAACTCTCCCAAATCGACAATGTT
>CAMTWS010000112.1:0-15143 GCA_947085485.1 uncultured Prolixibacteraceae bacterium | reverse complement strand
TTTTTGATGAGTTAAATGCTTTTAAGGAAGATTTGTATAATTCGCTGATATCAAATTTAAAAGGAAAAGCAATTGTTGATATTTATTTCCATCATTTTAATTTTAAGGTGTTTAAAAATCTGATTGCTGAAAGCCTGGGAAATTATACATCGTATATAATTATGCCTGCCACCTTCGACAATACAAGTCATTTACTTTCAAAATTTCCAAAAGACAGAATGTTTATTTTGGACCGGTTAAAACCCGATCTTAAAATTTACCCCGTTCTGTATCAGGATTTTGAAAACGATTTTTATAATGCTTTGATTGAGGGGCTTGAGTTACTTAAAAAGTATAGAAAACTGGTATTCGTAAATCCGGGCGGAAAGGAGCCTGCTGAAAGGGTAAAAGGATTTGAAAGATTTTGCAACACCAATGGTTTTAGCTGTCAGGTGGTAAAATCGCCCGATGGGTTGCGGCCTGAATTATATGAAGCTTATTTTATGACCTCCGATCGCGATTTGGTTGAAATGGTTAAGCTGGCGATGAATTATAATTATAACCTCGGAAAAAATTTTGGGATTGTTTCTTTTAACGATACCATGCTTAAAGAGGTGGTTGCAGGTGGAATTACAACCATTTCGACAGATTTTGTGGGAATGGGTAAAACGCTGGCCGACATGGTTTTAACCAAAAAAACGGGACAGGTCAAAAATCCGTCGAAATTGATTGTTCGAAATAGCTTGTAGGAATAAAAGTGTTTTGTAACATCATTTCCGGCTGTGTGAAACTACATTTAAAATATATATTTGTTCCAACCAGTACCTACCAGTTGGAATAACGAATGGTAACTTTAAATTTAATAGATTATGTCAAAAATTACTAGTTTAATCGAGAAAATCAACGGTGGAAACAATCCGCTGTTTCACGAATTATATGGCTTCGATGCAGGGGTTTTAAAAGAACAGGCTGACAGGTATTCAAACCTGATGAGCGATTTTGTGAAAAATTATGGTACAGATGACGTTCAACTGTTTACTTCTCCCGGACGCACGGAAATTGGCGGAAATCATACCGATCATAATTACGGACGGGTTTTAGCCGGAGCAGTTAACCTCGATAATATTGCCGTTGCAGCAAAAAATGGTACAAATACAATTCGAATCAAATCGGCCGGTTACCCTGAATTTCAGGTTGAACTTGCTGATTTTCAACCGAAGGAAGCTGAATTTTATACTTCTACCTCGCTTGTAAAAGGTATTGCAGCTAAAATGAAAGCAAATGGTTATAAAGTTGGTGGTTTCGATGCCTGTATCGATGGGCGCGTACCTAAAGGTTCAGGCTTAAGTTCATCAGCATCGTTTGAAGTGTTGGTTGGCGCCATCATTAACGAACTTTTTAATGATGGTAAAATGAATGCTGTAGAAAATGCAATCATTGGTCAGTGGAGCGAAAACAATTATTTTGGAAAACCCTGTGGTTTGATGGATCAAACAGCTTGCTCCGTTGGAGGATTGATTACTATCGATTTCAAAGATCCTGCCAACCCGGTTGTAAAAGAAGTTGATTTTGACTTTGTATCCACTGGTTTTTCGCTGGTAATTACCGATGTTGGCGGAGGGCATGACGATGCTGCTTCACAGGCTGAATATGCATCGTTGCCTACCGAAATGAAATCGGTAGCAGCAGTTTTGGGGGCTAAGGTTTTAAGGGAAGTGACCCTGGAACAAATCGTTGAAAAAATACCTGAGATCCGCGAAAAAACCGGCGACAGGGCAATTCTGCGCGCATATCATTTCCAGGGCGATAATCAACGTGTGGTTGAGCAGGTTGCAGCGCTCGAACGTAACGATTTCGAGGCTTTCCTTAAAATGGTCGTTGAATCGGGATACAGTTCATATATGTACAACCAAAATATTTTTGATGTCGTCCACATAGACGATCAGGTTGTCTCACTGGCATTGGCGCTTAGTGAAATGATTTTGAAAGGTACTGGTGCATGGCGCGTTCACGGGGGCGGATTTGGAGGTACTATCCAGGCATTTGTTCCTCAAAATAAACTGGATGAATATGTAAAAACATTGGAGCACGTTTATGGAAAAGGAACTTGCCACAAGTTATTTATCAGGGCCAAAGGGGCGGTAAAACTTGATTTGTAAAAAGTTATATGTTCGAAATCAGATTATTATGTATTAAAGATTGACGATATCGAAAAAAAACTTTTTAAAGCGCAATTATTTTATATTTTTACAACCAACTTAAATTAATTATTCCGTTATTTAAAATATTCAGAAATGTTCGTTTGAGATATTCAAAATAAATAAATAAACTATTTAAAATCAAACTATTATGAGTAAAAACAAGAGTTATGTAGTGCCAATTATTATGATGATCTTACTTTTTGGTATGATCGCATTTGTTACCAATCTGGCTGCACCAATGGGTGTTGTGTTAAAATCACAGTTTGGAGCTAGTAACTTCCTGGGGATGTTAGGTAACGCTGCAAACTTTATTGCATACGCAGTTATGGGGATTCCCGGAGGTCTTCTTCTTCAAAGAATTGGATATAAAAAGACTGCACTAATTGCAATTGCGGTTGGATTTATTGGTGTAGGAATTCAGTTTCTTTCTGGTCATGTTAGTCAGGAAACTGCATTTTCTGTTTATCTTTTAGGAGCATTTGTAGCAGGTTTTTCAATGACATTGTTAAATACAGTTGTAAACCCAATGCTTAATACTTTAGGTGGTGGTGGGAACAAAGGTAACCAGTTAATTCAGGTTGGAGGTTCTTTCAACTCTGTTATGGCAACTATTACTCCCGCATTTGTAGGTATTTTAATTGGAGAAGCAGCCAAAGCACAAATTACCGATATATTTCCGGTAATGTACATTGCAATGGGAATTTTTGGGCTTGTTTTCTTTGTTCTGCTTGGAGTTAAAATTCCTGAGCCTAGTATTGAATATGCTAAAGAACCTTTGAAAGATTTAATGTCGGGGGCAATGAAATTCCGTCATTTTATTTTAGGTGCTATTGGTATTTTTGTTTATGTAGGTGTTGAAGTTGTGGTTCCCGGAACTATGATTTTCTGGCTTTCCGACGTTCCTGAAATTGGTCCTACTGTTGCAGGATTTGTTGCCGGTACATACTGGTTGCTTATGTTAGCGGGCAGGTTAATTGGGGCTTCCATTGGAGGTAAAGTTTCAAGTAAAGCGATGTTATCGGTAGCCTCAATAGTTGGTTTGATATTGGTTCTTGCAGCAATATTATTTCCAACCTCAACAATGGTCGATTTACCTGTAATGCAAAGAACTGCCACAGGTATGCTTTCATTTGGTTTGGCTGAAGTGCCAATTAACGCGATGTTCCTCGTGTTAGTAGGTTTGTGTACTTCAATTATGTGGGGTGGTATTTTCAACCTTGCTGTTGAAGGATTAGGCAAATATTTGGCTGCTGCTTCAGGTATTTTTATGGTAATGGTTTGTGGTGGAGGTCTCTTGCCTTTACTTCAAAACTGGATTGCCGACGTAGCCGGATTTATCCCAAGTTATTGGGTAATGTTTGGAGGTTTGGCATACTTGTTATTCTACGCTTTAATTGGTAGTAAAGTAACCAAACGAGCTGATGATAAACTAAAAATATAATTGATATTTGTATCTGTTTTTATAGATGTTTATATATATCAAATCGGGATTATTCCATAAAGCCATTCGTTTAGCAGCGGATGGCTTTTTTTTGATTATTTAAAAATAAAATGTATTTTCAACACTTGAATTAACACTTGATCTAAACCAAAAAAAAGGAAATTATGACTTTATTAGACTGGATTTTTCTGGGCGCTTTTGCAGCAGCCCTTGTTGGTATAGTGGTTTGGGTAATTCTGAAAAAAGACAAAGACACTACCGACTATTTTCTTGCCGGGCGCGATGCAACATGGATTGCCATTGGGGCTTCAATTTTCGCATCGAATATCGGTTCAGAGCATCTTGTAGGCCTGGCAGGCGCTGGCGCCGAAAGCGGGATGGCCATGGCCCACTGGGAAATGCACGGATGGATGATTTTAATGCTGGGCTGGCTTTTTGTCCCGTTTTATTCGCGAAGCAAAGTGTTTACCATGCCCGAATTTCTTGAACGGCGCTACAACCGCGGGGCCCGTTCATTTCTTTCCATCATTTCGTTGGTGAGCTACATTTTAACTAAGGTTGCAGTTACAGTTTATGCAGGGGGAGTAGTTTTTAAAGATGTTTTTAATATTGAGTATGTTTCGTTTTTTGGATATAATATCGATTTCTTCTGGATTAGCGCAATCGGACTGGTTGTTTTAACAGGTATTTATACGACCTTTGGCGGAATGAAAGCCGTTCTTTACACTTCGGTTTTGCAAACCCCGATATTGTTGATTGGTTCGATAGCAGTGTTGGTGCTTGGTTTAATAAAAGTTGGGGGATGGAACGAAATGATGGAAATTTGCCGCGCCAATGTTACGGTTCACGGCGATTCGATGACCAGTTTGATACGCACGCCGAGTGACCCGGATTTCCCATGGACAGGAGTTATTCTTGGTTCTGCAATTATAGGTTTCTGGTACTGGTGTACCGACCAGTATATTGTGCAGCGCGTACTTTCGGGCCGCGACATGAAACAATCGAGAAGGGGCGCTATTTTTGGCGCTTATCTTAAATTGACGCCTGTATTTATTTTCCTGATTCCGGGTATGATTGCTTATGCCTTAAATCAAAAAGGGTTAATTACACTTACAAGTAACGATGCTGCTTTTTCAACCATGGTAAAAGAATTATTGCCCATGGGATTTAAAGGTATCGTAATTGGAGGTATTTTAGCCGCTTTGATGAGTTCGCTTGCATCACTTTTCAACTCATCGGCCATGTTGTTTACCATCGACTTTTATCAAAAATATAAACCAAACGAAACAGAAAAACACTATGTAATAATTGGTCGTTTGGCAACAATTGCCGTGGTAATGCTGGGAATAGCCTGGATACCGGTAATGAAAGGGCTTGGAAAAGTATTGTACGAATACCTGCAGGATGTACAATCGTTGCTCGCACCCGGGATTGCGGCTGTTTTCCTTTTGGGGATTCTTTCGAAAAGAACAACCCCGGCAGCAGGCCTCTGGGGCTTGATTATCGGCTTTTCACTTGGAATGCTTCGATTGGGATTGAATATTTTCCATGGGTCTGTTGAAGAGGAATCGCTTGTTTATAAAGTTATATTATCGCACAACTGGCTGCACTACGAAATTTACCTGTTCTTTTTTGTAATTGCCGCCATGGTCATTATCAGTTATTTCACCGAAAGGAAAGACCCGAATTCAATTGTGGGGCTTACCCTTGGATCGGCAACTGCCTCACAACGCGCCGAAACCAGGGCATCTTACAATTATTGGGACATGATAAATTCAGCAATAATTATTACAATTATTCTGGTTTTCTACGCTTATTTCTGGTAAAATTAAAATTTGGAAATAATGAAATAGCTGTCATCAACGACAGCTATTTTTTTTATATTGTGGTGCAAAAATGTAACGTATGTACGATATTATTGGCGATGTTCACGGTTACGCTTCGTTGTTAAAGAAGCTTTTATTGCAGTTTGGATACCTGAAAACCGAAAGTGGCTATTTGCACCCTTCGCGCAAAGCCATTTTTGTTGGCGACTTTGTTAACCGTGGCCCCGAAATCAGGAAAACTGTTCGTATTATCCGGAAAATGGTTGAGAGCGGCAATGCATTGGCAATTATTGGTAATCACGAGATTAATGCTGTTATTTATTATCTGAAAGATAAAGATGGCTTACCATTGATTAAGTCGCCCGGCAAGAATTTTTTGGCGTTGTATAAAACCATAAATCAGTTTTCGGAATTTTCGGAAGAGTGGAAAAGCCACCGGAAATGGATGAGCGAATTGCCCCTTTATATCGATTTGGGTGAAATACGGGTTGTTCATGCGTGTTGGTCGGAGTCCGCAATTGAATTAATAAATATAGCCGAATCGGAAGGTAAATCGCGAAATAGTATCTTCAGAAAGGTGCATAAAAAACCCAAATCACCGGTTAGCAAAAGTGTTTTGACGTTAACCAAAGGAATTGATTTTAAAATGCCCGGCGATTTAAAAATTATCAATAACAAGGGTGTTTCGCCGCAATCGTTTCGAATGCGATGGTGGGAAGACCCGCCGGGGAAAACTTTTGAGGAAATGTCGTTCGATAGCAAATTTGCTTTACCGCAGTACGAAATACCGAAACAGATTGCACCGCGAAACATTCCTTACCCTGAAAATGCGCCAATTGTGTTTTTTGGCCATTATTGCCGTCATGAAGGGCCTCATATTATCAAACCGAACCTTTGCTGCGTCGATTCGTGCATTGCCGGGACAAAAATTTTAACCGCGTACCGCTGGAATGGTGAAAAAGTACTTGATCTTAACAATTTAGTTCATATCCAAAAATAAAAGAAATTCATAAGTGGTTGTATTTTAGTGTTTTGTAATTATTTTTAAAAAAAATAATTTTTGTATTGCCGGAAAAAAAAGAAAGTATATATTTGCAGCACCTTTTGAAAAAGGAAATTCATTGATAATGGTGCGGTAGTTCAGTTTGGTTAGAATAACGGCCTGTCACGCCGTGGGTCGCGGGTTCGAGTCCCGTCCGCACCGCAAAATCCGCTTAATGGCGGATTTTTATTTTTATGGAATTCACCGTTTATATTTTGCAAAGTCAGTTGGATGGTTATTATTACATTGGTTATACCTCTTATTCGAAAAAGCGGCTATCAAATCATAATTCAGAAAAATCATATTATACTTCCAGCAAGTTGCCTTGGAAGGTTGTTTATTCTGAAAGATTTGCTGCCAAATCAGACGCTATAAGGCGAAAAAAATTTCTCAAGAATCAGCGGGATCGTGAATTTTATGAGAAGTTGATCAAGAAATTATAAAGGAGTTCGAGGATTTTCCTCCCTGATGCTCTTTATTAGGTGCGATGCTATTTAATTCTAATTCATTTTTTTATTAGCAAATATATGGTGCGACAGTTTAGTTTGGTCAGAATATCGGCCTGTCATTAGTAAGGAGGCACGACTGAGAAATCTGTACCCTAAAGTAAAAGATTTCTCCTCCTTAGGTCGTCGAAATGACAATTCGATAGGGTAGGCATTAATGCTATGGAAATACCAAATCTTAAATCTCAAAAAACAAAAAACAAATAAATATCAAATCCCAATAAATAAATTTTCGAAACTGAAAAATTTTCAAGGTTTGGATTTTAGATTTTGGTATTTATTTTAGATTTGGTTATTGTCTTTTGGAATTTTACTTCTTCTTTTCCGGAAAAACCAAACTAAACAAAACCGCCATTCCAAAGGCCAGCAGGTAGCTTGCCAACCGTTCCGAAATTCCGGTGGGTTCAACAAGCCATGTTTTCCAAACCACCGCTGAAATGGTGCCGGTGATTAAACTGGCAAAAACGCCTGACCGAGAAAGCCGTTTCCAGAATATCAATAAAACAATGGCTGGGCCAAAAGAGGCGCCAATTCCGCTCCAGGCATACGAAACCAGTCCGTAAACCGTGTCTTCCATCGAAATGGCGAGCAAAAACCCTACAACTCCAGCTCCGAGGGTAAGTATTTTATTCAGGAAAAGCAACCGTTTTTCCTCCATTCTCTTTTTTGCGATCTGCAAATAAAAATCTTCTGTCATCGATGTAGATACAACCATCAATTGTGATGAGGCCGTTGACATCATCGCTGAAACCGCGCCCGAAAGCAGGATTCCCGCAAGAATCGGGTTTAGCAGAGTCATCACCATAATGGGCATAATTTTTTCGGCATCAGCGGCTACAATTGCAGCGGAATTGCCTAATGCGCCCGCCTGAACCAGTTTATAGCCAATAATTCCAATCATAAAAGCGCCAATGTAAGCCAGCAAAGTCCACATAACCGCTACCCACCGGCTTTGCCGGGTTTCTTTATTGTTTCTCATGGCCATCATACGCACCAAAAGTTGAGGCTGACCGGTGTACCCAAAAGCCCAACTCATTCCATTTAAAATGAGTAAACCTCCGGTCGCCTGTTTCACAGTTTCAATATTTATCGGAATGGTATAACTCGCATTGACAACGGTTTCTGCAATATCAATATTTAAAGTGGCAGAAATAAATAGTGCAATAATGGGTAAAACCACACAGGTAACTACCATCAGAATCGCCTGAAATGCGTCGGTGGCAACCACGGTAATAAACCCGCCCAACATGGTGTAGAGCGTTACAAGGCCTGAGCCAAGCACCATTCCCCAAAATGGATCGATGTTAAACGTATCGTTGAAGATTTTTCCGGCGCCGCTGAACTGGGCAGCGATGTACAAAACAAAAAAGAAAATGATAATTACCGACGAAAGTATCCCAAAACTGCGGCTGGTTCCCGAAAACTTTTTGGAAAACAGTGCCGGAACGGTTAAAGCGCCGGTTTTGGCAGTGAGTTTTTGAAGTGGTTCAGCAAGAAAAATCCATAAAACCAGGATACCCGAAACACAACCGATAGCTACCCAAATGGCCGCCATTCCTTCGGAGTAGGCAAGACCGGTTAATCCGAGCAGCAACCAGGCCGATTCTCCGGTTGCACGTTCGGAAAGTGCCAGTGAAATACCTGAAATTTTTTTACCCCCTAAAATAAAGTCGTTGTTGGTTTTTGATCGGCGGGCCGACCAGGCAACAATTCCGATAAGTATAATAAGGTAGGCGATGAAAACCGCAATCATATTCTGATTTGTTAGATTTTGAACCAGGTTAAAGATAGAAAAAAAGACGGAAGACGGAAGACCGGATACAGAGAAGAAAATGCGTGAATGAGTGAATGCGAAAATGCATGAATGAAGAGAGAAAGGCGGAAGACAGAAGTCGGAAGATTGGAGAACTGTTACTCGTCTCGTATTCAGCCTGTTCAGGAATGAAAAACCAGAGTTTACTTCATGTATTTCAAATTCTGTCAAGCGCTAAGCGGTTTCGAACCGCTAAGCGCATTTAAGACGAAAAATCCAGATCATAAACAGGGATGGCAGCGCTCAAAGCGCTGCCATCCCTGAAGCACAATGAGACAGTTTGTTCTTTTAAGGAATTATAAGCTTAAAAAAAAATGATTTTTTATTTTGCTGAACTCCGTTTGTTTACCATTTTGAAGTTTTGAGGAATCGATTTGAATTTCTTTTATCTTGTGAAGATGCTGATTTAAAACTACCACATTTTCACCTCCTGAATATCGCGCTGATTCTCCTGTAGCCAGCGAAACAGGGATTTTAATTTCGCAACAGTTGTTCATCTCAATTTTAAGGGCCAAAATAGTTGCATCGTGCGCTGTGAGAATAAAATTCGGTATAACGTTTCGCGTTTGTTTGCTTCGTTCAAATCTGAATAATCTTCCTGTTCAAAAATATTGAATTGTGGCTTACAATCTTTGTCAGTCCAAAGAAAACCACCCAACGTTTTAAAATTTAGCTCCTGAATTCCGATGGCAAACTCTTCACCGCGAACTACTCCAACCGTTTCTCCTATTATTTTGTTGATGGTAGTTGGAATTGTGCCCCAATCAATCATTTCAACCATTTCAGGTTGATTGAATTCAACCAGTTCAAAATTAATATGGGTTGATTTTTTCTTCGACTTTAATATTATTGATAGTTTTGTTGTAAACATTTGATTAACCTGGATTATGAAAAAATTATTTATTATTCTAATGGCTTCATCCTTTGTCGTTTCTTGCTTTGCCCAAACCGGCAAAGTAATCGAATCGTTAAAGTTTCAAAGTGGATTGGTTAGCTATCCGGTTAAATATTCCATTTATCTGCCACCCGATTACGAAACCTCACAACGCAGTTACCCTGTTTTGTATTTGCTGCATGGTTATTCCGACGATGAAACCGGCTGGATTCAATTTGGCGAGGCCAATATGATTGCCGACAAGGGCATTGCAAACGGCGATTATCCACCCTGTATCATTGTGATGCCCGATGGAAAAGTGACGTGGTATTGCAACAGTTTCGATGGAAAAGACCCGTGGGAAGACATATTTATTAAAGAGTTTATCCCGTTTATTGAGAAGGAGTATCGCATTCGTCCGCAAAAAGAGTTTCGCGCCATTGCCGGGCTTTCGATGGGTGGAAACGGCGCTTTGCTGCTTTCGATGCGCCACCCCGACCTGTTTTCGTCGTGCGTGGCCATGAGCGCCGGCACTTTTACGGATGAGGAAATTCTGGCCAACGATACATACGACCGATATTTTGGAAATATTTACGGCCCGAAAACAAAAACATCAGTCAGCGACCATTGGAAAGCTTACAGCCCGCTGTACCTGTTGGACAACGTGGAAAAGGAAAAATTGAAATCGATCCGTTTTTATATCGATTGTGGCGACGATGATTTTCTGTACAAGGGAAACTCTGCGCTACATGTTAAAATGCGCGATTTGGGAATCCCACATGAATACCGGGTACGCAACGGCGGCCACGAATGGGGTTACTGGCGCACGGGTTTGTACGATGGGTTGAAGTTTGTTTCGGAGAAGTTTCACAGGTAATTCACTCGCCCCGCGACCGATAAATCTGTCTTCGCCCCTCTCTAATTTTAGAGAGGGGGCAGAATTGGCAAGACTGCAATAGCAGTCGCAGAAAATTCGGGGAGAGTCAATAAACAAACAGAAATATACATTTAAAACGACAATAATGGGAAAAGCATTTTTAGTAAGACAGAAAAGACAACTTATATGGGTTGCCGGTTTGATTTTAGCTATTTCAGCATGCACAAACACTCAAAAACCTAATCAACCCGTAGCAAAAAAAATCCCCAAAGAATTAACCGTTCATGGCGACACCCGAATTGACAATTACTATTGGATGAATGAGCGCGAAAATCCTGAGGTTATTGCTCATTTGGAAGCCGAAAATGCTTACAAGGAAGCGGTAATGGCACACACCAAACCATTGCAGAATAAGCTTTTCGAAGAGATTAAATCGAAAATCAAACAGGATGATAAGTCGGTGCCTTACAAAAAGAACGGATACTTTTATTACACCCGCACAGTGTCCGAAAAAGAGTATTACCTGGTTTGCCGCAAAAAGGAGAACCTCGAAGCGCCAGAAGAAGAAATGCTTGATGTGAACAAAATGGCTGAGGGGTACGAATACTTTGCAGTTGGTGGCAGATCGGTAAGCCCCTACAACAAATTGCTGGCTTACGGAGTCGATACAGTAAGCCGGATGGAGTATTCCACCTACTTTAAAAACCTCGAAACCGGCGAAATTCTGCCCGATATCATTCCGTTGACTACCGGAAGCGTTACCTGGGCCAACGACAACAAAACAGTGTTTTATATGCTGAAAGACAGCGTGACCCTACGTTCTGAAAAAATTATGAAACACACGCTGGGTACTCCCGTTGAAAGGGATGTTGAAGTTTTTTACGAAGCCGACGAAACTTTTTCGACCTTTATTTACAAAACAAAATCTGAAAAATATTTAATCATTGGAAGCCAAAGTACTTTAACTTCCGAATTCAGGTTTCTCGATGCAAGCGATCCAAATGGTAAATTTAAAATTATTCAGCCCCGCACTCGCGGCCTGGAATACAGAGTAGATCATTTTGGCGATTCATTTTATATACGCACCAACTTCGGTGCACTCAATTTCAGACTTGTAAAAACTCCAGTAAATAAAACTGAAAAAGAAAACTGGGTTGAAGTAATTCCTCACCGCAGCGACGTTTTTTTCGAAGACTTTGATATTTTCAAGGATTATCTGGTGGTTTCGGAAATGAAAGAGGGGATTTCACAATTGCGGGTAATGCCATGGAAAGGGGTGGAGTATTACATCGGTTTTGATGAAGAAGTGTATGCAGCCGGCAGCAATGTGAACATGGATTTCGATACCGAAATTTTCAGGTTCAGTTATACCTCGCTCACCACTCCCAATTCGGTTTTCGATTTCAATATGAAAACCAAAGAACGCAAGCTTTTGAAACAAGATGAAGTACTGGGCGGTTTCGATAAAAATAATTACGAAACCAAACGGATTTATGCCACTACATTCGACGGAACAAAAATCCCGATATCGCTGGTTTACCGCAAAGGAATGGAAAAAAACGGCAACAATCCTACGCTTATTTATGGTTACGGATCGTATGGATACGAGATGGATCCCTCCTTCCGTTTACCGATACTTCCGCTCCTCGACCGTGGTTTTGTGTATGCCATTGCCCACATTCGCGGCGGACAGATTTATGGCAGGAAATGGTACGATGATGGCAAACTGCTGAAAAAGATGAACACATTTACCGATTTTAACGACTGTGCACAGTTTTTAATCGACGAAAAATATACCAATTCAGGCAAACTGTTTGCCATGGGCGGAAGCGCCGGTGGTTTGCTGATGGGCGCCTGTATTAACCTGAAACCCGAATTATACAAAGGCGTAATTGCTGCCGTTCCGTTTGTCGATGTGGTTACAACCATGTTAGACGAAAGTATTCCGCTCACTACCGGCGAATTTGATGAGTGGGGAAATCCGAAAGATGAAAAATATTATTATTACATGAAATCGTTTTCGCCTTACGACAATGTGGTTGCCAAAAATTACCCGGCTTTGCTCGTTACAACCGGATTGCACGATTCGCAGGTGCAATATTTTGAACCTGCAAAATGGGTAGCCAAACTTCGCGAATTGAAAACCGATAAAAACCCACTTGTTTTCCACATCAACATGGATTACGGGCATGGCGGGGCTTCAGGACGGTTTCAGTGGATAAAAGATACTGCTCTGGAATATGCCTTTATTTTTGACCAGATTGGAATTAAAGAATAAATGGGTTAATAAGCGATACTAAATGAAATTTCAAAAAAAAAATAATATAAAAATATTTTTGAAGAGTTTTATTTAATTATCATTTTGATGGTTAAGATAAATATTTCTAATAATATCGTCCCAGACATACAATGATTGTCCCAACTTTAGACAAGTTTATTAGGTATTCCTGAATGGGAAAAAATATATGAACTCATTATTGAAAGAGGAAATAAATAAATAAAATGGCAAAGAAAATAGCGCTAATTACAGGTATTACCGGTCAGGATGGAGCTTATTTGGCTGAGTACCTTATTAAAAAAGATTACATTGTTCATGGCATCAAACGCCGTGCATCGATGTTTAATACGCAACGAATCGATCATATTTATCAGGATCCTCAGGTAGATAACCGTAACCTGATTTTGCATTATGGCGATATGACAGATAGTATGAACCTTACTCGTATTATTCAGGAGGCACAGCCCGATGAGGTTTATAATCTTGCAGCCATGAGCCATGTTAAAGTAAGTTTCGACACCCCTGAATATACCGCAAATGCCGATGGAATTGGGACACTTCGGATTCTGGAGGCAATCCGTCTGCTTGGATTAATAAAAAAAACACGCGTATATCAGGCTTCAACATCCGAATTATATGGATTGGTTCAGGAAGTTCCTCAAACAGAGAAAACACCTTTTTATCCGCGTTCTCCTTATGGTGTGGCAAAACTTTATGCGTACTGGATTACGGTGAACTATCGCGAAGCTTATAATATGCATGCATCAAACGGCATTTTATTTAATCATGAATCTCCCATACGTGGCGAAACATTTGTAACACGTAAAATCACAAGAGCTATGGCACGTATTGTACTGGGAGTGCAGCAAACCATTTTTGTAGGAAATTTATCGGCCCGCCGCGACTGGGGACATGCCAAGGATTACATCAGGGCTATGCACCTGGTCCTTCAACAGGATGTTCCGGATGATTATGTAATTGCCACAGGAATTACAACATCGATAAGGGATTTTATTAAATTGGCAGGGGAAGAATTGGGATTGGAGATTACTTTTTACGGTGAAAATGCTGATGAAAAGGGTTATCTGACTGCAATTGATGAGAAAGTTTTCTCTGAACATGTTGGTGAACAATATTTTGAACAATTCAAAAATCGTGTCAAAAAAAATGTTTCTTCAAAAGCTGTTGCAACGCCAATTGTATCTGTAGATTCTCAATATTTCCGCCCAACCGAAGTTGAACTCCTTATTGGTGATGCAACAAAAGCGCGGGAAAAACTGGGGTGGAAACCAAAATTTGATTTAAAGGGATTGGTATCGGACATGATGCAATCGGATATTGCACTGATGAAAAAAGATGCGTATTTACGTGATGGTGGATATAGGACGTTAAATTATTTTGAATAAGCGAATATTTTTTTTAATGAATAAAAACTCAAAAATATATGTTGCCGGTCATACAGGTCTGGTAGGTTCAGCAATCTGGAAGAACCTCCAGGAAAAGGGATTCAGTAATCTTATTGGACGACCAATTGATGAGTTGAACCTAATGGATCCGGCAGCAGTTGATATTTTTTTTCAAACAGAGAAACCCGAATTTGTTTTTCTTGCTGCGGCTAAGGTTGGAGGGATTATCGCTAATAACACTTATCGGGGCCAGTTTATTTACGAAAATCTGATGATTCAGAACAACATAATTCATCATTCTTATAAACACGGAGTAAAAAAACTCCTCTTTTTAGGAAGCACCTGTATTTATCCTGGTAATGCCCCCCAACCTATGCCCGAAAATTGTTTGTTAACAAGCCCACTGGAATATACCAACGAGCCTTATGCAATTGCAAAAATTGCCGGAATTAAAATGTGCGAAAGTTACAATATCCAGTATGGCACCAATTTTCTGTCGGTAATGCCCACCAACCTGTATGGACCCAACGATAACTATGATTTGGAAAAATCGCACGTACTTCCGGCATTAATGCGTAAAATCTACCTGGGAAAATGCATCGAAGATAATGATTGGGAAGCTGTCAGAAATGATTTTTATAAAAGGCCGGTTGAAGGAATTGATGGCTCTGCATCTCAGGAACAAATCATAAGTATCTTATCGAAATATGGTATTGGCTTTAAGAAAAATGATACTGTAGAAGAAATCGGGACAGAATTTAAAGGCAGGAAAGTAACTGTTGAAATATGGGGAAGTGGCAATCCCTTGCGTGAATTCCTTTGGAGTGAAGAGCTTGCAGATGCCTGTGTATATATTATGGAGAAAGTTAATTTCACAGATTTGGCTGATTTAAATCAAAA
>CAMTWS010000111.1:0-35349 GCA_947085485.1 uncultured Prolixibacteraceae bacterium | reverse complement strand
CCTGAACTCCAAACTCTGAACTCTGAACTCCAAACTCTGAACTAACTTTAAACTTTGAACTGATTCGTCACTCCCCACTCTTCAACCATGGCAATTCCCATTTTTTCAAGTTCATTAAGCACGGGTTCGTAAATGGTTTTGGCAATTGGAATTTGAACCCCTTTTTCAGTGATTTCGCCATTCAAAATCATTTTTACTGCAATGGCAGCAGGCAATGCAACAGTTCGGGCAATCGAAGTATCGTTTTCTATTGCAAAATCCAGTAGCCTCGATTTAACTACATCCTTTTGTCCGTTTGCTTTTTCAATGATAAACGAGTGCAGCATAATCACCATGTCGCGTTCGCCTTCGGGTAGCATCATTTTTTTAAGCATCAAATCGGCGGTAATATCAAAAGTTGAACCTTCGGCCAAATTCACTTTTTCGTTGCCGAAATAACCAAGCCAATCCAACGCATCAATTGCCGGGCTGTGTAAATCGAGTTTCAATCTTCCCGCTGCCTTCTCTTTTACATTTTTGGGGTAAACATCCATTTTTTCTGCAACAACTTCCTTGTAGGTTTTTCCATCGAAATTTTGTTTTTCTGTCGAAACCAATCCAAGCGTTTTCATTGCGTCCATGCATTCGCACCAGTTGGGGTAACGAAATGTGCCACGGTACATGGTTTCAATATCGGGCAAACCATAAATACCGATGTAGGCAAGCGAATCGCGGTTGGGATAAACCTCCATTGTTCCAACTTCTGGAAATTCGATTTTAAGCGGGTTTTTAAATAGATTTTCTGACGAAATTTCAACAATTTCGCCATCCCTCAAATACCTTGCACTATTATTTCCGGCCATAATTACACCCTTTGGCGACCACGAGAATTTATACCTGAAAGGATTGTCGGCCACTTCCGAAGCGGCCAGCGCACCACAAACCGAGTAAAACTCCTTTATCTTGCCTCCTTCGCTTTTTACCCTGTCGATAATTCGCATTGCGGTCATGTGGTCAAAACCCGGGTCAACGCCAATTTCATTCAATATAATAATTCCGGCCTCGTGTGCTTCGGCATCAAGCGCCTTCATTTCGGGCGACACATACGAAGTTGTTACCATGTTTTTTTTGTGTTTGATACACAACTTTGCCACCGCTACATGGTGTGCATAAGGCAACAAGCTAATTACCAGGTCATTCTCAGAAATCAAAAGCTCAAGGGTTGTTAAATCATCAACAGTCCACGAAACTGCTTTTCCGTTTGCGCGTGTCCCGATAATTTTTTCAGCTTTCGAAACTGTGCGGCTGGCAATTGTAAAATGTATGTTGTTTTCGAGAATATATTCAGCAATGGGTTTGGCTACCATTCCGGCGCCTAATAATAATACTTTACTCATTTTTAATATTTTAAGACTTGTCTGTTTAATATGAACGTTTATTTTGTAAACTTTATTTTCATATTTCTGCATTCCTTTTTTTAAAAGCCTTAAAGGTGGGCTTTTTTTGCGTTTGAAACTCGATAATCGCATAGCAATTTATCATCTATGTATTGTTATACAACATTATTTTCATATAAAATGGTTAATCAGCCAAGGCAAATACATCCAATTAATCTTTTTAAGTCGAATTACATTCTAAATACAAAGTGCTGTTATTGAATTTTTTACATAGTCACCAAACTAAAGCGAGGCGCAAAAAAGAGGGGTTTAACAGGATATACTAATTTCACCCAACTTAGATTCTCATTTTTTCGGCTATCTTTGGTTCATGTCAAACTAAACTTTTTGTAATGATCGATAGAATACTTGTTTTCATATTGGCCGTTGCTTTTTCCGCTTCCTGTTCAATCGCGCAGAAATCGGATAACTGGACACATTTTCGTGGTTCGAACATGGATGGACATGCACAGGTTAAATCTGCTCCCCTGCATTGGAGCGACTCCACCAATGTGGAATGGAAAGTGCCGGTAAAAGGATTGGGTTGGTCGTCACCCGTTATTTTTGGCGATCAAATCTGGCTGACATCGGCTGCCACCGATGGAAAAGAGTTTTACACTTTATGCTATGATTTGAAAACCGGAAAACTGCTCAACGAAAAAACCATTTTTACTGCGTCCGATCCGCAGCGGATTCACGGGACAAACTCTTATGCAACGCCAACTCCCTGTATTGAAGAGGGTTTTGTTTATGTTCATTACGGAAATTTTGGTACGGCGTGCATCAACACAAACAATTTTGAATTAGTTTGGAAACGCGAAGACATGCCTTGCGACCACATGCAAGGGCCGGCTTCTTCGCTCATTCTTCATAAAAACATGCTGATTGTGCATCTGGAAGGAACACAGGATCCGTATGTGGCGGCGCTCGATAAAAAAACCAGCGAAACCATTTGGAAAAGCATCCGCCCAAAAGAAATATACGACACACTGCAACCCGTTTTCCGGAAATCGTACCAAACGCCGATTGTGATTGAGGCAAATGGCCGGAAATTGCTAATCAGCAATTCGGCTTTTATGTGCTTTGCACACGACATTAATACGGGCGAAGTCGTCTGGACTGTTGAGTACGGTTTCGATTCAACTGTCAGCCAGCCGCTTTACCGGGACGGATTGGTGTATGTAAATTCGGGCTGGATTTTTATCGACAACGTACCTTTTTTTACGCGCCAATATGCCATTGACCCTACAGGAAAAGGCGATGTAACCAAAACCCATGTAAAATGGATGTACGAGGATGAGGTACCTCAAATTCCGACACCCATTATTGTTGACGGAAAAATGTACATGGTCCACGATCGCGGGATGGTAAGCTGCATTGATGCAAAAACTGCCCGTGTGATCTGGAAACACGAACTGAAAGGCAACTTCAATTCGTCGCCTGTTTATGGCGCCGGTAATATCTATTTCACCAATGTAAAAGGTGAATGCACCATCATCAAACCCGGTGATACTTTTCAACTTGTAGCCGAAAATAAAATTGGTGAAACAGTAAAAGCAGTCCCCGCTTTTGTAAACGACAAAATGGTGTTGCGGACAGAGAAGTTTTTGTATTTGATAAAATAGCTGGTAACTATCCGCTAAGCGGTTTGGAACCGCTATGCGGATAAACTGCCAACATCTACTGATTAAAATAGCTTCTTCAAAATTGTTTCGTCAAGAATTATTTGTGATTGAGTGTAAAAATCTTCTTTGCTAAAGTCAATATATTCAAATGCAAGATCCTTGTTAATTAACGACCCACTTCTTAACCCTGAAAAATCCCGAAACGAAGAAAATTCCCAATCTTCCATTTTGTTTACAAGTCGGGCCAACACGGGATTTTGATGGATATAATTAAAACAAATAGTAGCATAATCAACGGCAAATGCGCTTAGCGGTTTTGAACCGCTAAGCGCATTTCTCAGTGCATTGTCAAATTCAATATCATTCAGGCATTTTGCTTCTGTATTATTTGAAAAAAGTTTTCCTCTCCTGTTTTCCTGCTTATTTATTGCCTGTGTGTAACTGCTCAATACAGTTCCAATATTTTTGGCAAGCAATTGTAATGAAGGACGATGGTTTTCTTCTACCCTTTTACAGCCGTCTTCAGTCGCAACTACCAGAAAATGAAAATGATTTGGCATCAGTGCCCAAGAAAGTATTTTGCAAAAAGGAGCTATTTTGAACTTAACTTTTTTCAAAAAGAAAAGATAATTTTCACGATTATAAAAAACAGTTTCGTTTGAACGGTTGTAAATGTGATATAAAGCATCTGGCTCGAAGTGCATTTTTTTTTGATAAAGTTAATCGTTTTATTACTCGATACTATCCGCTAAGCGGATAATCACAGCGCATCTTTTTTATTAGTCCACTCAGGATTCTGTTGTATTTAGTTGAAATAGATTGTAGCAAGTTTTAAGCGCTAAGCGCATTTCCTAACAAATCATTTCGATACAAACCGAAATAATTACCCCTTATTTTTCGGTTTATAAAAAATCGGTATTAAAAATCCGGGAGTTGGGCTTTCCCAAGTCCATGATTTAAAAAACTATCCTCAAAAATCCTCCTACCCAACTTCCAGATATTAATTTTCCCCTCAAATCAACCGAATTAATTGTAAGGGTGTCTTGTTCCAATAAATCTTTCTTACTTTTGCGCGCCGGTTTGAAAAACCATTTCTGCTATTTGGTTGTTTTACTGAATGACAGAAAGAATAAATCGGCTATTAAGCTGTTGCTTAGAGCGTTTTAAGTTTAGATATAGAAAATGACAGAAATTAGAAATATTGCAATTATTGCGCATGTTGACCACGGCAAGACAACCCTGGTTGACCGAATTTTACATCAGGTGCATTTGTTCCGCGACAATCAGGACATGGGAGATTTAATCCTCGATAGCAACGATCTGGAAAAGGAACGTGGAATTACCATTTTAGCAAAAAACGTTTCGGTACGTTACAAAGACACAAAAATAAATATCATCGACACCCCCGGCCACTCCGATTTTGGGGGTGAAGTTGAACGCGTTTTAAATATGGCCGACGGTGTTTTACTGATTGTTGACGCCTTCGAAGGCCCTATGCCGCAAACCCGGTTCGTTTTGCAAAAAGCAATCGAGTTGGGATTAAAACCAATTGTTGTAATCAACAAAGTGGATAAACCAAACTGCACGCCCGACATTGCACAGGAAAAAGTTTTCGACCTGATGTTCAGTCTTGAAGCTACCGAAGATCAACTCAATTTTCCGACCGTTTTTGGCTCGTCGAAAGCAGGATGGATGGGCCCCGACTGGAAAACAGAAACTACCGATGTAACTTATTTGCTCGATACAATTCTAAATACCATTCCCGCATCAAAACATATTGAAGGTTCGCTGCAAATGCGCATCACATCACTCGATTATTCATCATACACCGGTCGTATTGCCGTTGGAAAAGTTACCCGCGGACAATTGATCCCCGGCTCGCAGGTTTCGCTCATGAAGCGCGATGGAACTTCAATGAAAACAGTTCTTAAAGAGGTTTATCTTTTTGAAGGCCTGGGCAAGGAAAAAACAAAAAACCCGGTGCCTTCAGGCGAAATTTGTGCAGTGCTTGGGTTGGATGGTTTTGATATAGGCGATACCGTGGCCGATGGCGAAGAACCTGAAAGTTTGGCTCCAATCAAGGTTGACGAGCCAACAATGAGCATGTTGTTTGTTGTTAATACTTCACCTTTCTTCGGAAAAGACGGGAAGTTTGTTACCTCCCGCCAGTTGCGCGATCGCCTGTTTAAGGAAACCGAGAAAAACCTGGCATTAAAGGTGGAAGAAACCGATTCGGCAGATTCGTTTCTTGTGTATGGCCGCGGAATCCTCCATCTTTCTGTTCTTGTTGAAACCATGCGCCGCGAAGGTTTCGAAATGCAGCTGGGCCAGCCCAAAGTAATTATCAAGGAAATCGAAGGCAGGAAACACGAACCCATTGAAGCGCTGACAGTTCATGTTCCCGAAATATTTTCGGGAAAAGTAATTGAACTGGTTACACAACGCAAAGGAGATATCCAAACCATTGAAGTAAAAAACGAACGCGCCCACATCGACTTTTTGATCCCGGCACGTGGATTAATCGGGTTGCGTAACCAGATGTTAACAGCCACCGAAGGTGAAGCAATTATGGCACACCGGTTTTATGCATACGAACCCTGGAAAGGCGAATTGGGCCTCCGCAGAAACGGTGCGCTTATTTCGCTCGAAACAGGTAATGCAATTGCTTATTCGATTGATAAAATGCAGGATCGCGGGAGGTTTTTTGTATTCCCTGGCGAAGATGTTTACATGGGCCAGGTGATTGGAGAAAATACACGTATGGACGATTTAACGCTGAATATCATCCGCACAAAGAAAATGTCGAATATGCGGGCCTCTGGTTCCGACGATAAAACAAGTATTGCGCCCGCAGTAAAATTTTCCCTCGAAGAAGCCATGGAATACATCCGCAACGACGAGTATATCGAAGTTACTCCCAAAAATATGCGCATCAGAAAAATCCTGCTGAACGAACACGACAGAAAAAGACAGACAAAGATTGTAACTGAATAATATGGGATTTTACCAATTGCATAAAACTCAAAAAATTCCGGCCACCATCGATGAGGTTTGGAATTTTATTTCATCGCCAGCCAACCTTATAAAGATAACGCCCGAATACATGGGTTTTAATGTCACCTCGAAACTGCTGAGCGAAAAAATGTACCCTGGTATGATAATCACCTACAAAGTGAGCCCGGTTTTGGGAATAAAAATGACCTGGGTGACCGAAATAACGCAGGTAAAAGAGAAAGAATATTTTGTTGATGAACAGCGTGTTGGGCCTTATTCAATGTGGCACCACGAACACAAAATCGAGCCCATCAAAGGCGGCGTTCTGATTACCGATATTGTTTCGTACAAACCACCATTTGGTATTCTGGGTTCCATTGCCAACTTCATTTTAATTAAAAAACAGTTAAAAGAAATTTTCACCTTCCGAGTTAAAGCCATAGAAAAAATGTTTGGGAAAATGGAGTAAAATAATCTTCTTTTTGTTAACAATTCCTTAATGAAATGTAAACATATATTACTATTTAGAAATGTGATAAATTGCATAAACACGTTGTAAATATTACTTTTTGGTTCTATTTTAGGGGCAAATTTTAAATAGAAAACCATGATTAAAAAAGCAATTGTACTTGTTTCATTTATTTTTGTCACAAGTATGCTCTTAAAAGCTCAAACCCCCACCAAATGGAGGGGCCCAAACGGAAACGGAGTTTACAACGAAACCGGTTTGCTAAAAAAATGGCCGGCAAAAGGACCTGAAATTCTTTGGCATTTCGACAATTTAGGCCAGGGGCACTCCTCGCCTGCATTTGCCAACGGTTTAATTTACATTTCAACCATGTTCGAAACCACTGGTTATATTTATGCAATAACTCCCGATGGAAAACTGAAATGGAAAGCTCCATACGGACCGGAAATGAGCGAAAGCTATCCGGGTTCGCGCGCTACCCCTGTTATAGCAGGCGATCTCCTGTATATTTATTCGGGACTTGGCGTACTTACCTGTATGGATTCAAAAAATGGCAATGTAAAATGGCGCAAAAATGTTTTTAAAGATTTTGATGGTACGAATATCCAGTGGGGCGTAACTGAAACCGTTGTTGTCGATGGCGGTTTGGTTTATGTTACCCCGGGCGGAAAGAAAAATAATGTTGTGGCCCTAAACCGTAACAATGGCGATTTAGTTTGGACGTCTCCCGCTAAAGGCGAAACTTCAGCCTATTGCACTCCCCTTTTGGTTGAATTACCAGCCCGGAAATTATTGGTAACTATGACCGCAAACCATATTATCGGCATAGATGCTTCAACAGGCAAAATGCTTTGGTCGCACCCGCAAACCAACCGGTATCAGGTTCATGCCAATACCCCGGTATATCACGACGGTGGATTATTTTGTTTTAGTGGCTACGGCCAGGGTGGGGTAAAACTCGAACTGAGCAAAGATGGCAGCAGTGTAACAAAAGCCTGGTTCAGCGATAAACTCGACAGCCGAATGGGAGGCATGGTGCTGGTGAATGGCTTTTTATATGGTTCGGGCGATAATAACCGCGAGTGGCGTTGTGTTGACTGGAAAACCGGAGCCGAAAAATATGCCGATAAATCAATTGGCAAAGGAGTGGTAATTTATGCCGATGGGATGTTGTATTGTTACAGCGACAAAGGCGAACTGGCGCTTGCAGTGGCAACTCCTGCGGGATTCAAATTGGTAAGCCAAACTAAAGTTGAACTGGGGTCAGAACAACATTGGTCGCATCCGGCAATCGATAACGGTAGGCTTTACCTGCGCCACGGGAATGTGTTAATTGCCTACAAGATAAAATAAACCAACATTTTCAAACCATTTAACAGTTCAACAATTTATCAATTTATCAATATGAAATTTATCTCCTTGTTCCTAATATTTTTAATAACCGCATCGACCGTTTTTGCGCAACTTGTGCAATGGCGCGGGCCAAACCGCGATGGCCATTTTAACGAAACCGGGTTATTAAAAACATGGCCTGAAAACGGCCCGACCCAAATACTCGAAGTTGAAAAAATTGGTAAAGGCTGGTCGTCCCCAATCCTTGCCGGAAATATGATCTATGTAACGGGAATGATCGATACCCTTGATTACCTGAGCGCCATCGATTTGCAAGGGAATATAAAATGGCAGGTTCCTTACGGACGCTCCTGGAACAAGTCGTTTCCCGATACCCGCAGCACACCGACTTTTGAAGACAATCGCATATATGTGCAGAGCGGCACCGGAAGGCTTTCGTGTTTTGACCGTGAAACAGGAAAAGAAATATGGGCTGTTGAAGTTGACAGGGATTTTGAATGTGAATATCATATTTGGGGAAACTCGGAAACCCCGCTGATTGTTGACGACAAAATAATTAGTACACCGGGAGGGCAAAAAACCAGCGTGGTTGCTTTCGATAAACTGACAGGTAAACTTATCTGGCAAAGTAAATCGTTGGGTGGACAACGGGTTTATGCTTCTGCCACCATTTTTCAGTACAACAATTTCAGATATATCCTTGCAGTAATCGGCACCGATCTGCTGGCCGTGATTCCCGAAACCGGCGAAATAAAATGGAGCTTCAAATACCACAATCCCGAAAAATGGAACCAACCGGGATTAATATGGACCAATACCCCCATTTTTAAAAACGATGAAATCTTCCTGACAATGGGTTACGATTACCCTGCTGTTATGTTGAAAATGGATTCAACGGGAACTTCGGTAACCGAGAAATTTAACGATCGCACTTTCGACAATCATCATCACGGCGTTATTTTGTTTGAGGACCACCTTTACGGTTCAAACTGGTTGAATAACAATAACGGGAAATGGATTTGCATGAAATGGGATACCGGCGAAATAAAATATGTTGATACCTGGGATTCAAAAGGGTCGCTTATTATGGCCGATGGAATGTTGTATGCCTACAACGAAAAGGGAAATGTTGGATTGATAAATCCTACGCCCGAAGGTTTTAAACCGGTTAGCGAATTTAAAATTACCAAAGGCGCCGGCCCGCACTGGGCACACCCGTTTATTGCCGATGGGAAACTGTTTTTGCGGCATGGCGATGTGCTAATGGTTTATAACATTAAAAATTGAATGAGTAACCGGATTATAAATATTGTTGTAATTACTCTGGGTATAATTGCGTTGTTTTTTATTTTATGGTGGGTGCAAGCCGATCCAACAAACAATTATCAGGCAAGCCTGCCCGGCGCCGATAACCGGGGCGCCGGCGAAATAGCGCAGGTTGTTGAAATTGGCAAATATTTCGAACAATTTTCAACAGATTATACCGAACTGTCGGAAACATGGCCCCGGTTTAGGGGAAGTGATTTCGACAATATTTCGAAATCCCCCGTTAAACTCATCGATAAATTCGGAAGCAATGCCCCTAAAATTTTATGGTCGGTTGAATTAGGCGAAGGCCATTCGGGAGCTGCCATTTACAAAGGGCTGGCCTATGTGCTCGACTATGACGAACAAAAACGCGCCGATATCCTTCGTTGTTTTTCGCTTATCGATGGTAAAGAAATGTGGGCGCGGGGTTACAATCTGAATGTAAAGAGAAACCATGGTATGTCGCGGACAATACCGGCAATTAACGAAGATTATATCCTGACCATGGGGCCAATGTGCCATGTTATGTGCCTCGACCGTAAAGATGGCAATTTTCGGTGGGGGTTGGATGTTGCAAAGGATTATGAATCGGAAGTACCATTGTGGTACACCGGTCAGTGCCCCCTGATCGACAATAACACCGCTATTATTGCAACGGGTGGAAAAGCGTTAATGGTGGCCATAAATTGCGAAACCGGCGAAAAACTTTGGGAAACGCCAAATCCAAATGGATGGAAAATGTCGCACTCTTCAGTAATACCTTTTACTTATGGAGGCCGTAAAATGTATGTTTACAGCCCAATTGGCGCATTGGTTGGCGTTGCTGCCGATGGCCCTGATGCGGGAAAAATTCTGTGGGAAACCCCGGCATGGAACCATTCGGTTATTGCACCATCGCCGGTATGTATGCCCGATGGCAAAATATTTATAACTGCCGGTTACGGCTCGGGGAGCATGATGCTTCAACTAAAAGAAAACAGTGGCAATTATTCAATCGAAGTATTAATGGAGTATGCGCCAAAAGACGGACTGGCAAGCGAACAGCAAACACCCATTTACTGGGAAGGGCACCTTTTTGGAATCATGCCCAAAGATGGCGGTACCATGCGAAATCAGATGATTTGTGTGAATCCTGCCAACCCGAAGAAACCCGTGTGGATTAGTGGACAGGAGAACCGTTTTGGACTTGGCCCTTATTTTATTGCCGATGGAAAACTTTTTATACTGGACGACAATGCCACGCTTACAATTGCCAGTCCTTCAACCAGCAAATACATTCAGGTTGAACAGGTTAAGATTATTGAGGATGGCCACGATGCCTGGGCGCCGTTCGCCCTTGCCAACGGTTACCTGCTAATGCGCGATTCAAAAAAGATGGTTTGTATCGATTTAAATATTAAATTGGAAAAATGAAAAACAAGGGTATCATAATCTTCCTCATCATACTGGCAGTTGTTATAGTCGCTGTTATTGCAGGCGATTACTTGTCGGGCCGGCCAGATAAAAGCAATCCAAATCCGTTTGCTTACGATGTGAACGAGTTTAAAAATGTGCCCGAGGAATTGATTCATTACAAAGAATCAAAAAATTTCAATCTTGGTTTCGACGAACCTGCCGCAATTACAATTGAAGCAGACAAACTCTTCGTGGCCGGCGATAACAAACTCAAGGTAATCGAACTCACAGGTAAACTTTTGGCGGAAATCAATCTTCCGGGAAAACCAAAAACCCTGGAAGTGTACAATGAAAATATTTACGTTTCCATCAATAATCAAATACTGGTTTACAGTCAGGCAGGCAGTTTACTAAAAGAGTGGCGGCCGCTTGGTGCAAATTCTTTAATTACCGCCATCGCTGCCAATGAAAATAATGTGTTTGTGGCCGATGCCGGAAAACGCAAAGTGTATAAATATTCAACCCAGGGCGAATTGCTGTTGGAATTTGATGGAAAAGCAGAAGAAGGGGTACTTCATGGTTTTATTATTCCAAGTGGTTTTTTCGATTTGGATATTAACCCCGATGGTGAACTTTGGGTGGAGAACCCGGGGCTGCATGCCCTGGAAAATTATACTACAGACGGCCGGTTGCGGGAACACTGGAATAAAACAAGTATGATGAACGAAGGGTTTAGCGGCTGCTGCAACCCTGCCCATTTTACCTTTTTGCCCGATGGCCGTTATGTTACCAGCGAAAAGGGATTGGTGCGGATAAAAACCTACAAACGCTCGGGCGAGTTTGAGGGCGTGGTGGCAGCTCCAGTTAAATTTGCCGAAGATGGCAAAGCGCCCGATGTTGCAACCGATAGCAGGGGCAATATTTACGCCCTCGATTTTGACAAAAAAATGATTCGTGTGTTTGAATTGAAATAGATTATTATGAATCGAAAAGAATTTTTTAATACTTCCGGACGCCTCCTCATCCTCGGGGGAATTACAGCCTCGGCAGGATTTCTCGTCATTAATAATAAAGTTGCCCCTGATTGTTCGGTTTCGCCAACATGTAACAATTGCGGCAAGTTTTCAAAATGCGGGTTGCCACAGGCAAAAGAGGTAAAAAATGGAAAATAACAAAACACAAAACCGAAGGAAATTTATCCAAAATGGGGTAAGGCTTTCATTGTTGCTGTCGTTGGGAACGGTTAGTGTGGCAGCATTGCGAAAAGTTACAACCGATGATTACGTATGGCAAATCGACCCATTTGAATGTAAACAGTGTGGCCGTTGTGCAACCGACTGTGTTATGAAACCTTCGGCGGTAAAATGTGTTCATGCCTATGATCTTTGCGGTTATTGCGATTTATGTGGCGGTTATCTTAAACCCAACGCCAATCAGCGGACCACAGCAGCCGAAAACCAACTTTGCCCAACCGCTGCCATCGAACGTAAATTTATTGAAGAGCCTTATTTCGAATACCACATCATCGAAGACCTTTGCATTGGCTGCGCCAAATGTGTTGCCGGCTGCACATCGTTTGGAAACGGATCCCTGCATTTACAGATTATCCACAACCTCTGCGTTAACTGCAACGAATGTTCCATTGCCCGGGTTTGCCCGGCAAATGCAATAAAAAGGGTAAAAGCCGGCGAGGCATACAATGTAAAAGGCGACTTTAAAAAACCCAAAACCTGATTGTTATGAACAAGCAATTCAACTTTCAACATATTTTGGGATTCTTCAAATCTCTCCCCTATGGGGAGATTAAGAGGGGCTTTCTTATTTTATCATTTCTAATTTTTAATTTTTCATTTGTTTCTGCGCAACAGCAACGGTTTCCGAAACCTGAATTTGCCACAGGTTACGAAATACCTTCTACAATTACGCCCGAACCCCGCGCATTGGCGTTAGAATATTTCGATGTTTTGGTGTTGCTTGTGGTACTTGCATTAGCATCGTGGCTGGTGTTGAAAAAACGTTCGAGGCAAAGTATTTTGTGGCTATCGGTGTTCACACTCATCTATTTCGGTTTTTACCGGAAAGGATGTATCTGCTCAATAGGCTCTATTCAAAATGTTGTATTATCGTTTGCCGATCCTGCCTATACAATTTCGCTTACGGCGTTGTTATTTTTCATTCTGCCACTTGCATTTACACTCTATTTCGGGCGCACATTTTGTGCAGGCGCCTGCCCGTTGGGCGCAATACAGGATGTGGTAATCATAAAACCCATTAGTCTTCCCAAGTGGTTAAACAAAACCCTTGGATTGATTCCATATATTTATCTTGCCCTTGCAGTTCTTTTTGCCGCTACCGGCACCGACTTTATTATCTGCCGCTACGACCCGTTCGTGGGCATCTTCCGTATGGACGCCAAATTCCACATGGTTGTCCTCGGAATTGCTTTTTTGCTGATGGGCATGTTTGTCGCCCGCCCGTATTGCCGGTTTCTTTGCCCTTACGGTGTTTTGCTGAGTTGGATGTCGCGCTTTTCAAAACGGCACCTCACCATTACACCATCAAAATGTATTCAATGTAAATTGTGTACCAACTCCTGCCCTTTCGATGCAATCGACTATCCAACCAGCGAAAAAGAGGTGATCAAATCGGGTTTGGGGCCGAAACGGTTTTTAACTTATGCAGCGCTGATTCCCCTTTGGATTGCTGCCGGTGTTTTTGTAGGAGAACGTTCGCACACTTTTTTATCGAGGGCTAATCCGGATGTTTACCTGGCTGAATTGCTGATATCAAATCCGGAAATAAAAAACGACCCTGACAATCTTGATGTCCAAACCTTTCTGGCATCGGGAAAAACATTGGCAACATTGGTGAAAGATGCCGAAACCATCCGCAGCAAATTTTATATCGGCAGTATGATTGCCGGTGGGTTTCTTGGATTGGTTATCGGGATGACTTTGCTTAATACCGTTGTTTTCCGCAAACGGCAGGATTACGAGCCAAACAAAGGCAATTGCCTCAGTTGTGCCCGCTGTGTTGATTATTGCCCGGTGGAGAAGTGAACAGGAAAATGTGTGAATGCATGAATGCATGAATGCGTGAATGCTATAATGTATGAATACCTAAATGTAAGAAAAGGGTAAAGAGAGAAAAGAAAAGAAGAAGAAGGAATTTGTAAATGTAAATTGAAATAACCCTGATAAGGGTTGAACAAAAATACCGTAGGTGAAACCTACGAAAAACAAACAGTAACAAACCGGAACCTTAAAGGGTACAACAAAACAAAAAATAAGAATAAAAGAAATTAAAAACAAAGTGAATTAACAATTACAGATGACGTGACTGTCCGAAAACTTCGGTCTTACACCGATAGAAGCTTTCGGACTTTGGTCTTTCAACTTTTTAAAAATATGAACAACAACGATAAAATAAAACTCGCCCAAAATATTGCAGTTATTGCAGGAATTTTTTGTTCGGTAGTTGCTTTGCTGTTATTGCTTAATTTCTGGCAAATATCAAAAACCGACCCTATCGAAAGCAAGGCACTTGAAGTTCTCGTTGAAAGATTGAGGCAGGAACCCAACAACGACGGGTTAAAAGCCGAAATCCGCAATTACGACTTACTGGCCCGTAAAGCCTATTTCAACAGCCAGTGGCAGATAAAAACAGGGGCGTCTCTGCTGCTGTTCGGTGCAATTTTACTCGCGCTGGCCTTACGTGTTTATTATGCAGCCAAAGCCAAAATTGATTCGCCCGATAAAGTCCTGGAAAATGAAATTGCCAGTCGGATACTTGCCCAAAAAGGAGTTATTATAGTTGGCGCCGTGGTATTTGTACTTGCATTTGCGGCTTCATTTGCCACAGTAGATTATCTCGATAAGTTTGATGCACAAACTGCCGGGGCCGATGTTGCCGCCCAACACGGTAACGAAGGAATTGAAATAGTTGAAGTTGGTGAAGTTCAACCCGCGTTAATACAAACTGCGCAAACAGGGGTGGTTTCAGACAGTGTTAATTCGCTGACAGGTACAAATGAACTTTCGGCTTCGGCAACAACTGAATCAGAAATAATGCAAAAAAACGCTGCTCCTTTAACACTCGAGCAAGTAAGAAACAACCACAACTCTTTCAGGGGGCCTCTTGGCCAGGGAGTTGTTTATCACAAAAACATCCCCACAAAATGGGATGGTGCAGCCGGTACGAACATCGTATGGAAATCGCCCGTTCCAAAACATGGCTATAACTCTCCGGTAATTTGGGCCGACAAAATTTTTGTTTCCGGGGCCGACAAACAAAGCCGCGAAGTTTACTGTTTCAACCGCGCCGATGGAAAATTGCTTTGGACCGGTAAAGCCGACAATATTCAGGGATCGCCTGCAACACCGCCAAAGGTTACCGAAGATACCGGGCTTTCTGCCCCTACAGTGACAACTGATGGCCAGCGGGTTTTTGCCATTTTTGGCACAGGCGATGTAATTGCCTTTGATATGAACGGTACCCGTTTGTGGGCAAAAAATCTGGGTGTTCCCGACAACCATTACGGACATTCGTCTTCGCTCATTACCTGGGATAATAAATTAATTATACAGTACGATACAAACCGGGGTGGAAAATTAATCGCATTGAATACCGTTAACGGCGAACAAATCTGGCAAACCACCCGTACTTCCAAAATCTCGTGGGCCAGCCCTGTGCTGGCACAGGTTGACGGCAAATACCAGGTAATTCTTACCGCCGACCCTATTGTTGCCGGATACGATATTCAAACCGGCGCCGAACTTTGGCAGGTAAAATGCATGATGGGAGAAGTGGGCCCGTCAGTGGGTTTCTCCGATGGAATTGTTATCGCCGCCAACGAATATGCCAAAATGGTCGCAATCGATGTTAAAACTAAAAACATACTCTGGGAAAACGATGATTATCTCCCCGAAGCTGCAAGCCCACTGGTTTACAACGGATTGGTCATTGTTGCCACCAGTTACGGCGTAATAGCTTGCTACGACTTGAAAACCGGCGAACAATACTGGGAACACGATGTGGGTAAAACGCTCTATTCATCGCCTGTGTTTGCCGATGGAAAATTATTTATGATGGATAACGATGGCGTGATGCGCATTTACGAATTTGCTAAAGAGATGAAACTTATTTCGGAAAATAAGCTGGGCGAAACCGCCGGTACTACACCCGCTTTTGCCAACGGAAAAATTTATATCAGGGGAGATAAGAATTTATATTGTATAGGAAAGTGAGTTCAGAGTTCAGAGTTCAGAGTTCAGAGTTTAAAGTGGTTTAAAAACTGAAATTTATTAAAACCTTAGCAACTTCGCATTTTTGCGAGCAATATTTATGACAGACAATTTTCAAAATATCGACCAGTTAATTGCAGAAAAAGGCTCCTCAAAAAGAAGCCTGATACCTGTTTTGCAGGCCATTCAAAAAAAATACAACTATTTACCTGCCGATGTTTTGCGTTATGTTGCTGAAAAAACCACCATAACGCCCGCCGAAATCATGGGGGTTGCCAGCTTTTACTCGCAGTTCAGGCTTGCGCCTGTTGGCAAACACATCGTTAAAATATGTGTCGGCACGGCTTGCCATGTAAAAGGCGCCGGTCAGGTGTACGATGCCTTCCGCCGCGAATTTAAATTACCAGAGGGCGTTAACACCAATGAGTCAGGAACATACACGCTCGACAAAGTGGCTTGTTTGGGATGTTGTACACTGGCGCCGGTGGTTCAAATCGACGAAACTACCTATGGGCATGTGGCCCCCGACCAGGTAGGCCAGATTATTTCTGATTTTGAAAGTAGGAAAGGCGTTAAGAAATCAAAAAAAGCACGGAAAGCCGATGGCTATGAAATTAAAGGCGAAATCCGTATTGGTTTGGGATCGTGCTGTGTGGCAAGCGGAAGCCAGGAAATTCAGCAGGAAGTAGAAAATGTGGTCAATGAAAGTGGGTTGCGCGTTACTTTGAAACATGTAGGTTGCGTGGGTATGTGCCACCAGGTGCCGCTGGTTGAAATAGTGCCAAACGAAGGCGAGCCGATTTTGTACGCAAAAGTAAAACCCGAAGATGTTAAACGAATTGTTGAAAATCATTTCAACGCCCCCGGAATTCTTACCAAAGCAAAAAACAGGTTGATGAGCCTGGTTGATACCATCCAAACCGACCGCAACTGGGAAGGGATTGAACGTTACGAAATCAGTATGCGCGAAAAACCGGTCGCTTCTTTTCTTGGGAACCAGGTTCCAATTGCCACCGAATATCGTGGCATCATCAATCCCATCGATATAAATGAATACCTGAAACGTGGTGGTTTTGAAGCTGTAAAAAGGGTTTTGCAAAACATGTCGTCCGACAAAGTGATTGCCGAAGTTAAAAATAGTGGCATCCGCGGTCGTGGCGGCGCCGGTTTTCCGAGTGGCTTAAAATGGGAACTTGTAAAAAAACAGCCCGGCGAAACAAAATACATCATTTGCAATGGAGACGAAGGCGACCCCGGCGCTTTCATGGATCGGATGCTGCTCGAATCGTACCCCTACCGCGTAATAGAGGGAATGATAATCGCTGCTTATGCCGTTGGTATCCATGAGGGATATTTTTATATCCGCGCCGAATATCCGCTGGCAGTGAAACGGATTGGCGAAGCCCTAAAAATTTGCGGGGAGAATAATTTTTTAGGCGAAAATATCCTGGGTACCGGGTTTAATCTCGACCTTCAGATTTACGAAGGTGCGGGCGCTTTTGTATGTGGCGAGGAAACGGCGTTGATTTCATCGATTGAAGGCAACCGCGGATTTCCAAGAATACGGCCGCCATTTCCTGCAGAAAGTGGTTTATGGGGTTTCCCAACATTGGTAAACAACACTGAAACGCTTGCTCAAATTGCATATATTTTGCGGGAGGGTTCCGATAAATTTAAAAATATCGGAACTGAAAAAAGCACCGGGACAAAAGTTTTTGCGCTCGCCGGCAAAATCGCAAGGGGCGGCTTGATTGAAGTTCCCATGGGAATAACAATTAAACAGGTTGTTGAAGAAATTGGCGGCGGAATTGCCAACGGGCGAAAATTTAAAGCCGTGCAAATTGGCGGTCCGTCGGGAGGGTGCATCCCTGCCGAACATGCCGACACACCTATCAATTTTGAATCGCTCAGCGAAATGGGCGCAATGATGGGCTCCGGCGGACTTGTCGTTCTCGACGATACCGATTGTATGGTGGATATTGCCCGCTATTTCCTTTCGTTTACCCAGGAAGAGTCGTGCGGAAAATGCACGTTTTGCAGGGTTGGAACAAAACGGATGCTCGACATTCTTGAAAATATTACCAAAGGAAAAGGTAAAAAAGGAGATATTGAAGAGTTGGAACATCTGGCCGGATGGACAAAAAAAGGAAGTTTGTGCGGGCTTGGAAAAACAGCGCCAAACCCTATTTTAAGCACGTTGAAATATTTCCGCGATGAGTACGAAGCGCACATCAATGGCGTTTGCCCAACTGGTAAATGTATGGATTTAATAACTTATTCAGTAAACGACAAATGCATCGGCTGTACCCTGTGCGTGCAAAAATGCCCGGTGGACGCCATCCCGTTCACACCGCACGAAAAACACATTATCAACACCGAACTGTGTATCAAATGCGATGCCTGCCGCGCCGTTTGCCCGGTGGAAGCGATAGATGTAAAGTGAGTTGCTGGTTACTTGTTACTGGTTAAAAAGCCCTGAAAGGGCGACATGTAAAAGCATAGGGCAACGCCCTGTGTAAATAAACAAAAAGGCAAATTGCCACACGTTCCAGCATTGAAAAAAGTAAGTGAGTTACATGGGGCAACAAATTATAAAGTTGAAAAAAGAACAGACCTCAGCATTCTATAAACATGCGAAACCGCTGGTTTCTGAAAAATAAAGTGAAATAAAAACCTTGGCGCCTTTGCGCCTTTGCGAGCAAAAAATGATAAAACTCAAAATAAATAACAAACAAATCGAAGTTGAAGGCGGCGCTTCGGTGATGAAAGCCGCACAGCAAATGGGAATCATCATTCCAAATATGTGCTGGCACGACGAACTTGAGCATTTCACCTCGTGCATGTTGTGCCTGGTAAAAGACCTGTCGAATGGCAGGCTTTTCCCATCCTGCTCGGTGAAAGCCACCGAAGGCCTGGAAGTTGTAACCGATGATTCCGAAATTAAGGAAGCCAGGCAAACCGCGCTGGAATTGCTGCTCAGCGAGCATGTTGGCGACTGCGAAGCGCCCTGCCGGATTGCCTGCCCGGCACACATGAACATCCCGTTAATGAACAGGTTGATTGCTGCCGGAAAATTCGATGAATCGCTGGCAGTTGTAAATCGTGATATTGCGCTGCCTGCCGTTTTGGGCCGAATTTGCCCGGCTCCATGCGAAGGAGCCTGCCACCGCAAAACCGTTGATGAAGCGGTTTCAATTTGTCTTTTAAAACGTTTTGTCGGCGATGAAGGAGCTGAACAAGAAATTATACCGGCTCCAAAAACTGGTAAAAAAGTGGTCGTAATCGGCGCCGGGCCAGCAGGTTTGGCAGCAGCTTATTATCTTCAGTTAAAAGGTGTTCGGGTTACCTTGCTCGATAAAAATGAAAAAGCCGGTGGATTGCTCAGAACTGCAATTTCAGAAGAAATTCTGCCGATGGAAGTTCTCGATAAAGAAATTGAGGTAATCCTGAAAACCGGCGTGGAATTTAAGGGAGGACAAGAAATCAACAATGAAATGTTTAAAAATCTGAAAAACGATTTTGATGCTGTTGTGATTGCAACCGGAACGGTTTCTGAACATTCGGAAATGTTTGGGCTGAGTGCAACCCCGAAAGGAATTATTGCCGGCAAAGATTCATACCAAACCTCAGAAAAAAATGTATTTGCCATCGGAAATGTATTGCGCTCATCAAGGTTGGCGGTGCGTTCGGTTGGACAGGGAAAGGAAGTTGCTTTTTCGGTACTTCAATATTTTAACTGTCAGCAACCAAAAGGGGAACCACGGATGTTCAACTCGCGTTTTGGAAAGCTGGTGAGCACCGAATTTTCAGAATACATGAAAGAATCGGTGGCTGATAAACGTATTTATCCTGAAAAAGGAGTACCTTCAGGTTTTTCAAAAGAAGAAGCAATTACTGAAGCAAAACGTTGCCTGCATTGCGATTGCCGCGCTATCGACGACTGCAAACTGAGGACATATTCCGACCAATATCAGGTTGACCAGAAACGATTTAAAACCAGTGTACGCCGAAATATCACTAAACAAATGAACCATAACCTGGTGATTTACGAACCGCAAAAATGTATCAAATGCGGCATTTGCGTAAGACTAACCGAAAAATATGGAGAAAAGTTTGGATTTACGTATATTGGACGTGGATTTGATGTGGAAATCGGAATTCCTTTCAATGAAGAATTGAAAGATGGGTTGACAAAAATTGCTGTTAAGGTTGCTGATGGTTGCCCGACCGGGGCCATTTCGTTAAAAAAAAAATGATTAACGAATGTCGATTAACGAATAACGATTTTTGATTTATTTGAAAAAGAAATTCTGCAATCAAAAATCTGCAATCGTTAATCGTTAATTAATTGAAATTAAAACTTTAAAATGAAATACTTACTATTAAATATTATTCTTGCTTGCGGCCTTGAAATTTTTGCCCAGCCAACCGATTCGTGGCCCATTTTTCGTGGCGACCAGAATCTGAAAGGCGTTTCCAAAACCTCGTTGCCCGATTCACCCAAATTGTTGTGGACTTTCACCACCGGCGACAACATCAAATCGTCACCGGTTATCGACAAAGGCAAAGTAGTGATTGGCTCCACCGATGGTTTTGTGTATTGTCTCGACCTGAAAGGCAAACTGTTGTGGAAATTTGAAACCGGAAACGCCATTGAAGCCCCGGCACTCATCCACGAAAATATGGTTTTCATTGGCAATCTCGACGGAACACTGTACGCACTTGACCTGAATACGGGCAAAAAGAAATGGGAATACGAAACCGACAACCAGATTATCGGGTCGGCTAACTGGTGGAACGATGGTAAAACCACCTTCATTTTTGTGGGCAGTTACGATTTTTACCTGCATTGTCTTGATGCCAAAACCGGCGCAGTAAAATGGAAATACGAATCGGATAATTACATAAACGGCGCCGCAGCCTGTGCCAACGGAAAAGCCTATTTCGGCGGTTGCGACGGGTTTCTTCACGTGGTGGATATCGCTACCGGCAAATCCGACAAAAAAATTGATGTGGCCACGTATGTAGCTGGTTCAGTTACTGTTGAAAACGACAAAGCCTGGCTGGGCGACTACGACGGACTGTTTTTTCAGGTGGATGTAAAAGCGGGCAACATGGTTTGGAAGTGGCAGCACGAAACCACAAAACTGCAGTTTATTGCTTCACCGGCACTTTCCGGAAACCGCGTTCTCACCGCTAACCACAATAAATTTTTGTATTGTTTCGACAAAACCACGGGCAAAAAACTATGGGAATACAACACCGGCCGACAGGTGGAAGCATCTCCTGTAGTTGCCGGCAATAAAGTGCTGGTTGCCAACATGCGCGGCGATTTGGCCATGGTGAACCTTTTGGACGGTAAACCTGTTTGGAGTTACGAAATCGGGAGCCAGATAATTGGCAATCCCGCCGTGGCAGCCGGCCTTATTTTTGTCGGCGCTTTTGATGGAAATGTGTATTGTTTTGGAAAATAATCAGTTAACTTGAAGACAGAAGACTATTACGGAATAAATTAACTTCCGGCTTCGGTCTCCGGTCTTCCAACTTTTTTATTATGAACATCATTCAAATTATACCCGGATCGGGAGGAAGTTTCTACTGCGGCAACTGCCTGCGCGACAGTAAATATGTTGACGCCCTGCGAAACCAGGGACATCAGGTGATTAAAATCCCCATGTACTTGCCGCTTTTTTCCGATGAACACGATATTACCGACATCCCCATTTTTTTCGGGGCGATTAGTACATATTTAAAACAGGTGTACCCGGTTTTCAGGAAAATGCCAAAGTGGTTCGAAAAGTTGCTGAACTCGAAACCCATGATGAAAATAGCAGCTTCGATGGCAGGTTCAACCCGTGCAAAAGGTTTGGAAGACATGACCATTTCGATGTTGTTAGGCGAACTGGGCGAACAAAAACAGGAGCTCGACAAAATGGTAAACTGGATTGCAGAACACTGTCAACCCGATATAATCCATATTTCGAACGCTTTGCTTTTAGGGTTGGCCAAACGTTTAAAAGAGAAAACCGGTGTGCCGGTGCTTTGCTCGCTGCAGGACGAAAATGTTTGGGTAGATGCCATGAAGCCGCAGTTTCAGCAAAAAATATGGGATTTGATGCACACTGGCGCCGAAAATGTTGATGCACTGATTGCTGTTAGTAATTTCTTTGCCGAAACCATGCAAAATAAGATGGCCCTTCCCGCAGAGAAAGTACATACTTTTTATCTTGGGGTCGATGCCGAAGATTACCATTTTATTTCTACCAATGAAAAACCCCGGAATGTGGGTTTCATTTCAAGAATGTGCCATGAAAATGGTTTCGATATTGCGGTCGATGCCTTTATCAAACTAAAAAAACGTACCGGTTTTGAAGATGTAAAATTCATAGCAACCGGCGGTTCAACCGGCGACGATGCCAAATTTATCAAAGAACAAAAGCGGAAAATCAAAGAAAATAATCTGGAAGATTCGTTTGAAATAATTCCTGAATTTGAAGGCAATGACCGCCATGATTTTTTTAAAAAAGTGACCTTGATTTCGGTGCCGGTCCGAATTGGGGAAGCATTTGGAATGTACCTGCTCGAATCGATGGCTTCGGGTGTTCCGGTGGTGCAACCCGCGTTGGGCGCTTTCCCCGAAATAATTGAACTTTCTGGTGGCGGTGTAATGTATATGCCCAATTCACCCGAAAAACTATGCGAAATATGGGCCGGATTACTGAAAAATCCTGAAAAACTCGATGAACTCAGCCACAACGGCTACGAGGGAACAAAGAAAAATTTCAACATCCACACCCACGCTGCCGAAATTATTGGGTTATACGAACGATTACGCCTTGTCAGTCCGTCATCCTGAGCAGTCCGTCATCCTGAGCGGAGTCGAAGGATGTTCAGATAAAAAATGATGCGTTGAATATTCACATTTCGATTGCGCTCAATGTGACGGTAGTCCGTCATCCTGAGCGGAGTCGAAGGATGTTTAAAATAAGATACAAAAGTTCTGGAAATGAAACTGTTTTACGTTTATATTGTAAAATGCCGCGATGAAAGTTACTATACCGGCATAACCAACGACATTGAAAGACGAATGGAAGAACATAATTTCGGAGAATCGCCTGATAGTTACACGGCTATTCGAAGACCGGTAAAACTTGTATTTGTGGAGACTTTTAATGATTTTGCTATCGCGGAACAATGGGAGAAAAGATTGAAAGGTTGGTCGAGAAGAAAAAAGGAAGCATTGATAGAAAGTAACTGGGAGAAGTTAAAAGAATATTCTGTTTGTCAGAATGAAACACATTTTTCGAATTTTAAAAAAGAGATAGGATAAACACATTTCGACTGCGCTCAATGTGACACAGGGTCATCCTGAGCGAAGTCGAAGGATGTTCAGATAAAAAATGATGTGTTGAATAAACACATTTCGACTGCGCTCAATGTGACACAGGGTCATCCTGAGCGAAGTCGAAGGATGTTCAGATAAAAAATGATGAGTTGAATATTCACATTTCGACTGCGCTCAATGTGACACAGGGTCATCCTGAGCGAAGTCGAAGGATGAAAATGAAATAAAAAGTACAAAACAAAAACACATTTCGACTACGCTCAATGTGACGGTTGACTGTCATGCTGCGCAAAGTCGAAGTAATTTAAAAAAGGAATAATTAACTAAAAAACACCCTTCGACTACGCTCAGGGTGACAAGAAAAATATGCTACTACAATTACAAAACATCACAAAAGGCTACGGTCAACCCGGAACACACAGTTACCGCACAGTTCTGAAAGAACTAAACCTGGAACTGAAACGGGGAGAAAAAGTCGCCATTGTAGGGCCAAGCGGTTCCGGGAAAACCACGTTGCTCAACCTCATTGGGGCGCTTGACCTGCCCGAATCAGGAAAAATTCATTTTGAAGGCGCCGATATTACCGGTTATTCGAAGACCGGCCTGGCCACGTTCCGAAATAAAAAACTGGGTTTTATTTTTCAGTTGCACCACTTGTTACCTCAACTCACATTATGGGAAAATGTGCTATTGCCCTTGTTGCCGCAGGGAAGTAAAATTTCGAAAGTACAAAAAGAGTGGGCTGAACACCTGATTCGGAAAGTGGGGATTTGGGAACAACGTAACCAGAAACCTTCGGAAATGTCGGGCGGAGAATGCCAGCGAACTGCGGTAGTGCGGGCGTTAATCAACAAACCAAAGTTGATTTTAGCCGACGAACCAACCGGCGCACTCGACGAAGAAAATGCCGCTGCGCTATCAGAGTTGCTAATTCAGTTAAGCTACGAAGAAAATGTGACTTTGGTAACAGTCACCCATTCATCAGAATTGGCTGAGAAAATGGATAAAAAATACATCCTGAAAAACGGGATGTTAGTTTAAGGTTTAAAGTTTAAAGTTCTCCCCCCTGGGGGAGTTAGAGGGGGCTTATGCATTTCATTATCAAAACATTTATTCACTATTTTAAGGCAAACCTGCTGGTTGCGCTCGGTGTTGCGGTAGGGACCACGGTGTTGACAGGTTCGCTTATTATTGGCGATTCGGTGCGGTACAGTTTGCAGCAGTCCACCTTTTCAAGGTTAGGCGAAACCACTCATCTTGTTTCGGTAAAGGAGCGTTATTTCAGGCAGGAAATGGCCGCCGAAATCGAAAAAGTCAATCCTGAAATTAAAACCACCCCTGTTTTGCTATTGGAAGGAATGGCGGTTGCCGATGGTGGTCAGCAGCGGGTAAACAAAGTTCAGGTGGTTGGCGTAAATTTCGATTTTGAAGAAATATCAAAAACACCTTTCTTTTCTGAACTGAAAGAGAATGAAATTGCCATAAGTCAGAACCTGGCAGAAAGGCTGCAAATTAAAACGGGCGACAATCTTATGGTCCGCATTAAAAAAGCCAGTCTGGTTCCGTTGAATGCGCCGTTTGTTTCGGCTGAAGAAACAAGCGTTTCACTGAGGGCTACCATCAAAAAAGTTCTGTTAAAAGAAGAATTGGGCCGGTTTAGCCTGAAAAACTCACAAACAGCGCCTTACAATATTTTTCTTTCCATAGGGCGCTTAAACAAATTAATGGGGTTTGATGGGAAAGCCAACCAACTGTTAGTTTCTACTGAACTTGAAACGGCCAAAGTAGCCGAATCGGTTAAAAATTGCCTCACCCCTGCTGATGCCGGGCTTCAACATAAAAAAATTGAAGGTACCAACGAAATGGAAATTTCCACCGAACGCGTTTTTCTGGAAGAGAAGATTTCCCGGACGTTGAACAAGTTGCCGGATGCGGATTTAATACTCACCTATTTTGTGAATGAAATAGCCTCCCCTAACCCATCCAAAGGAGGGGAATCAGGAACCAACAGCCAGAAATTGCGGCAAATCTGGAAGCAAGAAGCCAATAAACCCAAAACTTTGAACTTTAAACCTGAAACTTTAAACTCTGAACCCGGAACCCGGAACCCGGAACCCGAAACTTCGGTCATTCCCTACTCTTTCGTTTCTTCCCTGGATGACCAATATCTTTCGGAAAATGAAATTATACTGAACAAGTGGGCGGCAGACGATTTAAAAGCAAAAGCGGGAGATAACATCCGTTTAAAATATTTTGAAATCGGGCCACTGCGGCAGTTGGTAAATAAAGAATCGGCATTTATTGTAAAAGAGGTTGTCCCAATGGGGTCGAAATGGGCCGACCCAACCCGTGTGCCACATTTGCCGGGACTTTCGGATGCCGGGCACTGCCGCGAATGGGAAGCCGGGGTGCCCATCGATTTGGATGCAATCCGCGAAAAGGACGAGAAATACTGGGATGATTATAAGGGTACGCCAAAAGCATTTGTATCGAATAATGCCGCATTAAAAATGTGGTCGAACAGGTTCGGAAACTATACGGCTGTGCGATTCCCTGTCGAATCGTTTGATGAAGATAAGTACAATCTTATTTTCGCCCAGGAAATAGAACCGGCAGATTTGGGAATGTCCATCGAACCCATTCGCGAACAAGGTTTGCAGGCAGCACAAAACGGCACTGATTTTAGTGGGTTATTCATCGGGCTGAGTTTCTTTCTGTTGGCAGCCGCTGTTATTCTTACTTCACTGCTGTTCACTTTCAACCTCGAAAACCGTTCGGCACAAATCGGGTTGTTCGATGCGCTGGGATTCCGGCAAAAACAGGTACGTGGCTTTTTCCTTTCTGAAGGTTTTGTGGTGGCGTTGTTTGGCGGGTTATTAGGTTTAATTGTTTCAGTATTTTATACTTCCCTGATATTCAAAATCCTGAATACGCTGTGGTTCGAAATAGTGAGGACCGATGTGCTTTTAATCCGGATAAATCCAGAAACTTTGGTAATGGGGTTGTTCATTGGTATCACGGTTTCGCTGGCTGCTATCTTTATTTCAATCCGCCGTTTCCAGAAACAACGCGCTGCCGACCTGCAAAAACAAATCGTTTCAGTTGAAAAGAAAGATAGGAAATTGCTGCTGAGCGGTATCATGTACTTTTCACTGGGTGTTTCCACCGGTATTTTTATTTATCAGGTTTCCGGGATACAGCAAATGAACCCTTCGCTTTTCTTTGTTTCGGGAGCGTTGCTTTTACTGGGTTTGTTGATCTGGTTTCGAATGAATCTTTTCAGGATTGAAGCGGCAAAAAGCGACAAATTCGGTTTGGAAAAACTGTCACTATTGAACCTCACCCGGAACAAGGGCCGCTCAATGACTGTGGTAACCCTTTTTGCGTTGGGAACTTTTATGGTGGTTTCCACCGATTCAAACAAACTCGATTTATTTGCCAATGCACATGACAAATCGAGTGGCGCCGGCGGTTTTCTTTATTTTGCCGAAACAACGATGCCGGTATTATTCGACATGAACAGTGCTGATAAACGCAGCGAGGAAGGAATTTCGGAAGATTTTACTGCCCTGCAGTTTAGCAAAGTAGAGGGCGACGATGCCAGTTGCCTCAACCTGAACCGGATTTCGCAACCTGCCATTTTAGGCGTTCAACCCGAAATGTTGCAAGGCCGTTTTTCCTTTGCTGCAAAAATGAAGGAAATCGGGGAAACCGATCCGTGGGCAGCCTTAAACCAAAAATATGAAGATGGGACAGTTCCTGCCATCGCCGACCAAACCGTAATCCAGTGGGGTTTGGGAATGAAAGTTGGCGATGTACTTTTGTATCAAAACGAGTTGGGCGATACACTCCGGTTAAAATTAATTGCAGGTACAACTCCATCTGTTTTTCAGGGATTTGTAATTATTTCGAGCCAAAACTTTCTGAAAAATTATCCCACCAAAAGCGGCACAAACATTTTTTTGATAGATGGAAATCCCGAAAGCCAGCAGGCGATTGGCGATGAACTGCAATCAGTTTTCCGCGATTACGGCTGGGAAATGGAACCCACCGCCAAACGGCTGGTTGAATTTTACTCGGTTACCAATACTTATCTTTCCATATTCCTCGCGCTGGGAGCGCTCGGATTAATCCTCGGAACCATAGGCCTGGCGGTAATCCTGGCCCGCACCCTCCTGGAACGCCGCCGCGAAATTGCGGTGATGCAGGCCATTGGGTTTAATTCCCGGCCAATTCTTCGCATTATCACTGGCGAATACCTAATTTTGCTTTTTACCGGAGTTTTGATTGGTTTTATTGCCGCAATAGTGGCCACTTTGCCAGCCTTTCTTTCTGCCGGTTCTGATGCTTCGTTTGGCACAGTGGCAATAGTTGTCGCGCTCATTTTAATTAACGGTTTCCTGTGGATATTTGGCCTCACCTGGTTTTCGCTTCGAAAGAAAACACTGGCAACGGGGTTGATGGTGGAATAAAGAATTTTAAAGAATCCAAAATAACTGAATTCATTCAAAGCAAAAATGAGTAACCAACCGCTGGCAGAACGGCTTCGCCCCAAAACGCTCGACGATTACATCGGGCAGGAACACCTCGTTGGGAAAAATGCGGTGCTGCGAAAAATGATTGAATCGGGGAATATTTCATCTATCATTTTGTGGGGGCCGCCGGGAGTTGGAAAAACAACGCTGGCAAAAATTATTGCCAACACGCTAAATCGCCCGTTTCACACACTCAGCGCCATCAACTCGGGAGTAAAAGATATTCGCGATGTAATTGACAAAGCCAAAAAGCACCAGTTTTTTAATAAACCCAACCCGATATTGTTTATCGACGAAATCCACCGGTTTAGTAAATCGCAGCAGGATTCGCTCTTGGGCGCTGTTGAAGACGGCACAATTACACTGATTGGCGCAACAACAGAAAACCCATCGTTTGAAGTAATCTCCCCGCTCCTTTCGCGCTGCCAGGTGTATATTCTCGAACCGCTCGATAAAGCCGGACTGCTGAAACTGATAGATACGGCATTAACCAAAGATATTGAACTGAAAAATCGAAAAATCAGTGTTCTGGAAGACCAGGCGATGTTGCGTTTTTCGGGCGGCGATGCGCGAAAACTGCTTAATGTTCTGGAATTGGTTGTTTTGGCCGAAGATGGCGATGAAATTGAAATCACGGATAAAAAAGTGATTGACAGGCTGCAAAATAACCTCGCACTTTACGACAAGCAGGGCGAAATGCATTACGATATTATTTCGGCTTTCATCAAAAGCATCCGGGGCAGCGACCCCGATGCTGCTGTTTACTGGCTTGCCCGAATGATTGAGGGCGGCGAAGATGTAAAATTTATTGCCCGTCGCTTGTTGATTTTGTCGGCTGAAGATGTTGGACTTGCCAATCCTAATGCACTGCTGCTGGCGCAAAGCACTTTTGATGCAGTTCATAAAATCGGTTATCCCGAAGCCCGGATTATCCTTTCGGAATGTGTTAGTTACCTGGCCACTTCACCTAAAAGTAATTCGGCCTACGAAGCCATTGACTCGGCCATTGCACTGGTAAAACGAACAGGCGATTTGCCTGTGCCGCTTCACATTCGGAATGCGCCAACAAAACTGATGAAAGAAATCGGCTACGGAAAAAATTATAAATATTCACATTCATTCGATGGCAATTTTACCGAACAAGATTATCTTCCCGAAAAAATCAGGAAAGAGCGAATTTACCACCCGCAAAACAACCAAACGGAACTTGAAATTCTGGAGCGGTTGAAAAAATGGTGGGGGGAACGGTTTTGATTTTTGTCAATATTTTCAACGGTTGAACTGAAAATCACCCGCTGAAAATTAAAAAAAGGGCAAATAAAAAGCCGGTCCGTCAATTGACGGACCGGCTTTTTCTATAACAATGAATTTTCTATTCTTCTTTCTTCTCTTCGGTAGTGTTTTCTGCTTTTGGTTCTTCAATAGTTTCCTCTGTTTCAACAACAGTTTCTTCCACTACTTCTTCAACCGGTTCTACGTCTTCCACTACTTTAACCTCTTTCTTTTCAGCAGGTTTTGCTTTTTCGGTTGCTTTGGCTTTTACAGGCGCTGCAACTTCATCTTTTTTACCTGTGCCACGACGTGAACGGCGTTTTTTCGATTTTGCAGCATCATCTTTTCCTGCAAGCATTGCTTCGTTGTAGTCAACCAGCTCCATGATACACATTTCGGCGTTATCCCCCAACCGGGTACCGGTTTTCAGTATCCGGGTGTAACCACCCGGGCGGTCGGCTATTTTGGCCGAAATTTCGCGGAATAACTCTGAAACTGCTTCTTTATCCTGTAAATAGCTGAATACTACCCTGCGCGAATGTGTTGTGTCGCTTTTAGCTTTTGTAATTAACGGTTCAACGTACATGCGTAAAGCCTTGGCTTTGGCCAGTGTGGTTGAAATTCTCTTGTGCTGAATGAGAGAACTTGCCATGTTAGCCAGCATCGCTTTACGATGCGCACTTTTTCGTCCTAAATGATTTACTTTTTTATTATGTCTCATTGCTTCTTACTCCTTGTCCAATTTATACTTCGAAATATCCATTCCAAAATTTAACCCCATATTATCCAAAAGGTCGTCTAACTCGGTAAGCGATTTCTTACCAAAGTTCCTGAATTTTAACAGATCGTTGCGGTTATATGTTACCAGGTCGCCCAACGTATCAACATCGGCGGCTTTCAAACAATTCAAGGCACGAACTGACAAATCCATATCAACCAGTTTTGTTTTCAGGAGCTGGCGCATGTGAAGTACCTCTTCGTCGAATTCTTCATTTGCAAATTTTTCGTCAGAATCGATTGTAATTTTATCGTCGGAGAAAAGCATGAAATGATAAATCAGAATTTTGGCAGCGTCTTTCAATGCTTCTTTTGGTTGAATAGAACCATCGGTGTTAATATCGAGCACTAGTTTTTCGTAGTCGGTTTTTTGCTCAACACGAAAATTTTCGACAGCATATTTTACCGATTTAATCGGGGTAAAAATCGAGTCGATTGCAATTACACCAAATTCGGCTTCAGCAGGTTTGTTTTCTGACGAAGGAACATAACCGCGCCCTTTGTTGATGGTAATTTCCATTTGGATTTTTACATCGGGCTCCATTCTGCAAATTACCAGTTTTGGATTTAACACCCTGAAACCAGTCATAAATTTGTTAATGTCGCCGGCGGTGAATTCTTCCTGTCCGGTAATTGTTATCGATACTTTTTCACTGTCAAAGTCGTCAACCTCGTTTTTAAACCGAATCTGTTTCAGATTAAGGATAATATCGGTTACATCTTCAATAACACCTTTAATCGTAGAAAATTCATGGTCAACACCTTCAATTTTAACGGTAGTAATTGCATACCCTTCGAGAGATGATAGCAGTATTCGCCGTAATGCGTTACCGATTGTTATCCCGTAACCGGGCTCCAGCGGGCGAAACTCGAATTTTCCGAATTTATCATCGGATTCTAACATAATCACCTTGTCAGGCTTTTGGAATGCTAATATTGCCATAATGACCTTATAAATTAATTATTTTGAATACAACTCTACGATTAGTTGTTCTTTGATATTTTCAGGTATTTCTTCGCGTTCAGGGCGATTCAGGAATTTTCCGGCCATCTGGTCGTTGGCCCATTCCAGCCACTCGTAACGAGCACTCCGGCGCGAATGCAATGAGTCGGTAATTTCTTCCATAGCTTTTGATTTTTCCCTAACGCCAATAACGTCGCCGGGTTTTACCAAATACGAAGGAATATTTACAACGTTTCCGTTTACTACGATATGTTTGTGCGAAACAAACTGACGGGCAGCAGCCCGTGTTTTAGCAATACCAAGCCGGAATACCACGTTGTCGAGCCTCGACTCAAGCAACTGCAGCAATACTTCGCCGGTTATGCCTTTCGAAGCCTGTGCTTTGTGGAACAGGCCTCGGAACTGGCGTTCCAGGATGCCGTAGGTGTATTTTGCTTTTTGTTTTTCTCTTAACTGTAGCCCGTATTCCGATTTTTTCCTCCTTTTCGACGATAACCCGTGCATTCCGGGAGGATAATTTTTGTGTTCGAATACTTTATCGGGTCCGAATATCGGTTCGCCGAATTTACGAGCTATCTTGGATCTTGGTCCTCTATATCTTGCCATAACCTTTTCGTTTTAAAATTATACACGTCGTCTTTTAGCCGGACGGCATCCGTTGTGCGGAAGCGGGGTTACATCGACAATTTCGGTAACCTGCAAACCTATGGTTGCCATTGCCCTTATTGCCGATTCGCGACCATTGCCCGGTCCTTTTACGAATACTTTTACTTTACGGAGTCCTAGGTCATAAGCAGTTTTGGAACACTCTTCAGAAGCTACCTGGGCAGCATACGGAGTATTCTTTTTCGAACCACGGAATCCTTTTTTACCCGCTGACGACCATGAGATTACCTCACCGTTCATATTTGTCAGCGTTACGATGATATTGTTGAAAGAAGAGTGTACGTGGGCCATTCCACTGGCTTCAACAACAACGACCCTCTTTCTGCTTGTAACTGTTTTTTTTGCCATAATTCAAATTACTTATTTAGTGGCCATTTTTTTATTGGCAACAGTTTTACGTTTTCCTTTACGTGTACGGGAATTGTTCTTGGTACTTTGCCCGCGCACCGGTAACCCGATACGGTGACGGATACCACGATAACAACCGATGTCCATCAGTCGTTTAATGTTCATTTGAACTTCGGAACGCAATTCACCTTCGACTTTGAAGCCTTCGTTAATTGCTTTACGAATAGCTGCAAACTGATCATCGTCCCAATCCTGTACTTTAAGGTTTTTGTCAACACCTGCTTCTTTCAAAACAGAGTTTGCCCTGCTGCGGCCCACACCGTAAATATAGGTAAGCGCTATTTCGCCCCTTTTATTATTTGGAATATCAACACCAACAATACGTGCCATAAATTTTTAATTTTTCAGATTAATTACCCTTGACGTTGTTTAAACTTGGGGTTCTTTTTATTAATCACATACAAACGTCCCTTTCTGCGTACTATTTTGCAGTCGGCGCTACGTTTTTTAACTGAAACACGAGTTTTCATTTTTACAATCTTTAGTTTTTGTATCTAAATGTAATTCTACCTTTAGTTAAATCATAGGGAGACATCTCCACTTTTACTTTATCGCCCGGCAATATTTTTATATAATGCATTCTCATTTTACCCGAAATGTGACCTGTTATTACATGTCCGTTTTCCAGTTCAACTCGAAACATGGCATTTGACAATGCCTCAATTATGGTTCCATCTTGTTCTATCGAAGATTGTTTTGCCATAAATAAAAATAATTTGCCTTAAATAAATTTAATGAGTGGTTTATTCCTCTTGTTTACCAATTACATTGAACCACCCGAACGGCCTTTAATACGGCCTGATTTCATCAGTCCGTCATAATGGCGCATCAACAGGTGACTTTCAATTTGCTGTAAAGTATCTAACACAACTCCTACAAGAATTAACAGCGATGTTCCCCCGAAAAAATAGGCGAACGACTGGTTGATTCCGATTAACATTGCAAAAGCAGGAAGTATGGTTACCAAACCCAGGAAAATTGACCCTGGAAGTGTGATTCTCGACATGATTGTATCTAAATACTCAACAGTTTTTTTGCCCGGTTTAATGCCCGGAATAAAACCACCGTTCTTTTTCATGTCTTCCGCCATTTGCGTTGGATTAACAGTTATAGCTGTGTAAAAATACGTAAAAGCTACAACTAATAAAAACTGTGTTAAATTGTACCAAACCCCGTTGATGTTTGTAAGAGCAGCCGCAACACCACGTAGATTTTCAGAATTAGCAACGCCCACAATAGTTATTGGCACCATCATAATTGCCTGGGCAAAAATGATAGGCATAACGCCTGCTGCGTTTACTTTCAGAGGAATGTACTGCCGTACTCCGCCATATTGTTTGTTACCTACAATCCGTTTTGCATATTGCACCGGAATTCTGCGGGTTCCCTGAACCAACAGTATAGATGCAACGAAAACAAAAAACAGGATAACAAATTCTACCAGGAACATTACTAACCCACCACCCTGCTGATTGATACGGGAAGCAAATTCCTGCAAAATCGCCTGAGGTAAATTGGCAATAATACCAATCATAATAATGAGTGAAATACCATTACCAATTCCTTTATCGGTAATACGTTCGCCTAACCAAAGGACAAACATCGAACCGGCGGTTAAAATTACAATTGATGGCAGGGTAAACCAAATTCCAGACATTGCAAAGGCCGTATCGGGCAACTGCATATTTAGATTGGCAAGATATGCCGACGCTTGTGGAACCAGGATTATAACGGTTAAATACCGGGTAATCTGATTGATTTTCCTTCTCCCCGACTCACCCTCTTTCTGCAACCTCTGGAAATAGGGTACGGCGATTCCCAACAATTGAACCACAATTGAGGCAGAGATGTACGGCATAATTCCTAAAGCAAAGATGGAAGCCTGCGAAAAAGCCCCACCCGAGAACATGTTAATCAAGCCCAATAAACCATCTGAAGTCTGCGACTTCAGATTTTCCAATTGTGCAGGATCGATTCCCGGAAGCGAAACAAACGAGCCTAACCTGTAAATTAACAGGAGAAACAATGTTGTTCCGAGGCGAAATCTAAGATCTTCAATCTTATATATATTCTTTAGGGTCTCTATAAATCGTTTCATTACAGTTTAAAGTATTTCAGTTGTTCCTTGTAATTTTTCTATTGCTTCTTTGGCGCTTTTCGAAAAGGCGTGTGCTTTAACTTCAAGTTTAACACTTAAATTTCCGCCACCCAGAATTTTAATCCTGTCTTTTCTTTTTGCCACACCTGCCGAAATCAGGAATTCTCTGTCGATAACAGTTGTGTCCTTTTTTTCAGACAATTGCTGTAATTCTTCAAGGTTGATTTCTTTGTACTCAACCCTGTTGATATTTTTAAACCCTGATTTTGGAACTACGCGCTGCAAAGGCATCTGTCCGCCTTCGAACCCTATTTTCTTTGAATATCCTGATCTTGATTTCTGTCCCTTATGTCCACGTGTCGAAGTACCGCCTCTGCCTGAGCCCTGGCCTCTTCCGATTCGTTTCCGGGATGTTGTTGATCCTTCAGCAGGTAGTAAGTTATTTAAATTCATATTTTTCAGATATTTGAAATATTAATTAACTTCTTCAACACTAATTAAATGCCTCATTTTGTTAACCATGCCAACAATTTGAGGTGTAGCTTCGTGAACAATGGGGCGGTTTAGTTTTTTTAAACCTAACGCCTCCAAGGTTAATTTTTGGCGTTTTGTTGAACCGATACTACTTTTTACTTGTGTAATTTTTAATTTAGCCATAACTGTGTTATCCTTTAAAAACTTTTTCCAATGATACACCTCTGTGCTGGGCTACTGTATAAGCATCGCGTAACTCGAGTAAAGCGGCCATTGTTGCTTTAACCAGGTTATGAGGATTTGAAGAGCCTTTTGATTTGGCCAGAATATCATGAATTCCAACACTTTCCAACACGGCTCGCATTGCACCCCCTGCCTTAACACCGGTACCCGATGTTGCTGGTTTTAACAATACGTTTGCGCCCCCAAATTTTGCGGTTTGTTCGTGAGGGATAGTTCCGTGAATTACCGGGATTTTCACAAGGTTCTTTTTAGCTGCGTCAACGCCTTTCGAGATGGCAGTTGTTACTTCGCTTGCTTTTCCGAGGCCCCAACCTACAATTCCCTCTTCGTTACCAACCACTACAATTGCCGAGAAACTGAATGTACGTCCCCCTTTTGTAACTTTAGTAACGCGGTTAATGGCTACCAACCTGTCTTTTAATTCGAGGTCGCTTGTTTTTACTTTATTGCTAATTTTCGCCATAATTTATTAGAATTTAAGGCCACCTTCACGGGCAGCGTCAGCTAATTGTTTTACTCTTCCATGGTACAAATATCCGTTCCTGTCGAATACAATTTGTGTAATTCCGGCAGCTACAGCTTTTTCGGCTACTAATTTACCAACCATAGCAGCTTTTTCAGTTTTTGTACCTTCTTTGCCATGCTCAGAAATCCTGATCCTTGCATAATTATCAAATACCTCAATATTTTCCAAATCAATGTAGCAAATCTCTTGTGGTCTTGCTAAATTAATGTAAAGCATTGAAAAAAATAACTGCATTCTTG
>CAMTWS010000110.1:0-5829 GCA_947085485.1 uncultured Prolixibacteraceae bacterium | reverse complement strand
GCACCACCTCTTCCCATACCGAACAGAGAAGTTAAGCCCGCCAGCGCCGATGGTACTGCGTAACAGTGGGAGAGTAGGCCGCTGCCAACTTTACAGGCCCGTGTTCTTCTGAGCACGGGCCTTTTTTATTTGCCCCTTTTTGGCAATATCTGTTTTTGTTGTTCGTTTCAATGAAAATAAATTCTCTATGATCAAAACTTTTACCCAAAAAATCGATTTTAGCTGGTTTTTTCTTTCTCTTTTAGGTTTTGTTTTGGTTTTACCTTTTTCTCAGGCATTAGTATCGATTTTTGGGGGAATTGTTTTGGGAGTTGCTTTACTTGAAGATTCATGGAAAAATAAAATTGAAAGATTTAGGAAAAACAAAATTCTACTTTTCATCCCGGGAATTTTCATGATTTATTTGTTTAGCTTCATTATCTTCTATAAAAATGGAAATTCTCTTTACGATCTTCAAAAGTCTTTGTTCTTTTTTGTAATTCCAATTGCATTTATCATCGGGAAACCATTAACCAATTATCAGAAACGATTATTGTTTTTTGCTTTTGCTTTAGCCATTTTTGTAGCAACAATCGTGGCTTTGATTAATTGGTTTTTCAGACCTGAGACTGCCAGTTTTGGAGTTCATAAAATAAGTTTAATCTCACATATCAGGTTTAGCTTTCAATTGATATTAATTTTTTGGTTTTTTGTTATTCTGGTTCATCAAAACTTTAAAACATTAAATAGAAAGATTATAACAGGTTTATTGCTTCTGGCATTTTATTTTTTTGCTTTTCTGTTTTTTCAACAGTCGTTAACCGGATTAATTGCATTTGGGGCGAGTATGTTTTTTTCGGTTTTTTTACTCATTCAGAGTCAAAAAAGATACCGGACAGCTTTTCTTTCTCTTCTGTTCGGAATTATATTAATTCCGGTTCTGTACCTGTTTTGGGTTGTAATCACCTTTTATGATATTGAAAAAATAGATAAAGGTTCGATTGACAAAACAACCGCTCTTGGAAACCATTATATTCATGATTTTGAAAACATGGCAGTGGAGAACGGGCATTATACCTATTTATATATATGTCATGATGAAATGCGAAGCGAATGGAACAAAATTTCAAATATTAAGTATGACGACATCAGGCCAGATGGTTACCCTTTATATTCAACATTAATCAGGTACCTAACATCGAAGGGATTAAGGAAAGATGCTACTGGAATCAAATCATTGACACCACACGACATTCAGAATGTTGAAAACGGAATTGCAAATATTATCTATCACGATAAAAAGTATTCGATTTATCCGCGCATTTATCAAACTATTTGGGAGTTTTACATGTATTCAAATACTGGCGATCCAAGTTATCAGTCATTCTCACAGCGAATTGAATTTGCAAAAGCAGCAATTACCATCATCAAAAAGAATTTTTGGTTTGGTGTAGGCGCAGGAAACTCGAAAGAAGAATTCAAAAAAGCATATATAAGCAACAATTCAAAATTAGACGCCGGACTTTATGCATCATCGCACAATCAGTATTTAAACTACATGGTAAAATTTGGCTTTACAGGATTGCTGGTGATTCTGTTTTTAATCGTCTATCCTGTAATTAAAACAAAAAGCTACCTCGATCCATTGTTCCTGGTTTTCCTGTTTTTCCTGTTTTTTGCCAATTTTGCCGACTCCAATTTTGAAACGCACATGGGAAGCTCTTTCTTCCTTTTCTTCTATTGCCTTTTTGTAAGTACTACCAACAACTCATACTTTTTTCTTACTGAAAAATAATTTCTGTTGCCTGACATCATTAAACTAATCAATACAGGATAATTTCAATGTAACATAGATTCTTTTTATTGATAAAAGCGAACCTTTTTATCTTCTTCTTGTTTTCTTTTTTAAAAATTAAAATGTTGTAAAGAATGAAAAGAAGAAAAATTTTAACACTAACCGGAATTGTTGCTTTTGCAATTCCTTTCACGGGAACATTAACTGCTGCTGCCGGAGATACAAAAGCTTTCGAAGGACATAAATTTCCTGAATTGGGTTATTCATACAATGCGCTGGAACCATACATTGACGCACAAACCATGGAAATTCATTATTCGAGACATCACAAGGCATATTACACCAATTTTATGACTGCCGCCGAAGGAACTGATTTGTTGAAAACTCCAATAGAACAAATCTTTTCCAACATCAGTAAATATTCTGCAACTGTACGTAACAATGGTGGGGGATTTTACAATCACAACTTATTTTGGGAAAATATGACCGGTGTAAAAAACGAAATCCCCGCCAGTTTAAAAGCGGCTATTGAAAAGGATTTTGGTTCACTGGATGCATTTAAGGAAACTTTTAACAAAGCTGCTATGACACGTTTTGGAAGTGGCTGGGCCTGGTTATCGGTAGATAAAAACGGAAAATTGTTCGTTTCGTCAACAGCAAATCAGGATAACCCGTTAATGGATGTGGTTGAAGAAAGAGGTGCTCCAATACTCGGGCTCGATGTATGGGAACATGCTTATTATCTTAAATATCAGAATAAAAGGGCAGATTATGTCAGTGTTTTCTGGAATGTTGTTAACTGGAAAGTTGTAAATGACAGGTTGAACGCTGCCCGATCGAAATAATCGTACAACGTATTTTACAAATACAATTGGTACATTCATTCAGGCTTGTTATTTTTGAATCTTAATTTCAAAAATAATGAGCCTGAATTTTTGTTTCATAGGTGCCGGAAATCTTGCTACTCATCTTTCGAAAGCCTTTTTAAACAAAGGATTTAATATATTACAGATTTATAGCCGCACGGAAAAATCGGCAAAAGAACTGGCAGATATTCTTTCGGTAAACTATGTAACCTCAGTCAACGAAATTAATGAGGAAGCAGATATTTACTTTGTAGCAATTAATGATTCGGCAGTTAAAGAGGTTATATCGAAAATTAATTTCAACAATAAATTGATAGTTCACTGTTCCGGAAGTTTGTCTCTTTCGGTACTCGAAAACTATTCTGAAAACATTGGGGTTTTTTATCCTTTACAAACATTTTCAAAAAACAGGGATGTAGATTTTAGTGAAATCCCCGTTTTTATAGAATCGAACTCAGTTAAAAATGAAGAATTGCTGAACCGGCTTGGTAAGGAAATCTCAAATTCGGTTTCGGTCATGGATTCGGAAAAAAGAAGGATGTTACATATTTCCGCCGTTTTCGCATGTAATTTTGTTAATTATTTTTATTCAATTGCATCCGATATCCTGAAATCGAAAGATATTCCGTTTGAGGTATTGAAACCGTTAATTCTTGAAACTGCCAAAAAAGTTCAGGAAATAGATCCGGAAATGGCACAAACCGGACCTGCCATTCGTTTCGATGAAAACATAATAAACACGCATTTACACGCATTAAATGAGTTTGGCGGTTACCGGCAATTGTACAAGTCGATTTCAAAAAGTATTTTTGAACATTATAAAAAATGAATCATGGCATTTTTCAAAGAGGAGCTTAAAAACATCAGGGCATTTATTTTCGATGTCGATGGCGTTTTATCGCGCGATACTTCGCCGTTAAATGAGGATGGCGACCCGGTCCGTACGGCAAATGTGAAGGATGGTTTTGCCATTCGAAACGCAATCAATTTTGGGTTCCCGGTTGCAGTAATAACCGGTGGTTACATTGAGCGGGTGCGTTTGCGGCACGAAAAATTAGGCGTAATTTACTATTATGACAGGGTGCGCGACAAAGTGGAAAGTTTATATGATTTTGTTGAAAAAACAGGCATCGATCCAAAACACATCTTATTTATGGGCGACGATTTGGTCGATTATAAAATAATGAACGAAGTTGGAATTCCGGTTTGTCCCAAAGATGCCGTGGCAGATATTAAGGCTATCTCGAAATACATTTCAGATAAAAAAGGAGGTGAGGGTTGTGTACGCGATGTAATTGAACAAACTCTTCGCGCCCAGGGCAAATGGTTCACAAAAGATATGCTTTTCAATAATGCCTTCTGAAATGAACTGGTTACCCAACTACAACTATATACTTGCATCAAAATCACCCCGGCGGCAGGAGTTGCTTCACTCATTGGGAATTAAGTTCCAGGCTGTTACAAAGGAAGTGGAAGAAAATTACCCTGTCAACCTGACCAAAGAGGAAATTCCCGTTTTTCTGGCTGAATTGAAGTCGAAATCATTTATTAAGAATCTGAAAGAAAATGATTTGCTGATTACTGCCGATACAATTGTTTGGTTAAATGGCGAGGTTATTGGAAAACCCCAAAATAAAAAGGAAGCGGTAAAAACTCTTCGAAAATTAAGTGCAAACACGCATCAGGTAATTTCGGGGGTTTGTTTAACTTCAGTTCATAAACAAAAGTCCTTCTTTTCAATTTCAAATGTCAGGTTTAAAAAACTTTCGTTACCCGAAATCGAATATTATGTTTCTGAATTTAATCCGCTCGATAAAGCAGGCTCTTACGGGATACAGGAATGGATTGGATACATTGGCATAACCCGTATCGAAGGCTCTTTTTACAATGTAATGGGTTTGCCGGTCCAACAACTTTACACCGAAATTCTAAATTTCTAAAAGCGTGTTTTTAAAAGGTTACATTATTTAATGTGTTGTATAACAACCAAATAATATTTTTTTTTATTCAACCCTTTTCGCCGATAATTCGTAAATTGATCAAGAGATAACTAAAATCAATATTATGTATTATCCAGCTAAGCTTTTTACTTTATTTATTCTCGCAGTTCTGTTATTGAATGGTTGCAATAAAAAACAAAACGAACCTGTACAGGTTGGTTTGTTGCTTCATGCACTCGATAATGAAAGGTGGGAAAACGACAGGGACTTTTTTATCGAAAAAGTCCAGGAACTTGGAGGAACTGTTAAAGTTGAAATTGCCGATAACGATGCCAGCAAACAACTGGCCCAGGCAAAAGAACTGCTCGCCAACGGTGTTGATGTTTTGGTGGTGGTCCCGGTTGACCAGTTTGCCGCTGCCGAAATTGTAAATGCAGCACATGCCCACAATGTGAAAGTAATTTCGTATGACAGGTTAATCAAAAATTGCAAACTCGATTATTATGTTTCTACCGACAATGTAAAAATAGGGGAATTGCAAGCACATTACCTGACCCGGATTAAACCTGTTGGTAAATATGCGCTTATTGGCGGAGCAAAAGCCGACAATAACAGTATGTTTTTATACCTGGGGCAAATGAACGAACTTTCTCCTTTGGTTGAAAAAGGCGATATTAAAATAATTTATAACGAATTTACTGAAGAATGGGGCGAAAATGAAGGTTATTTGCATACTAAAAAGATTTTAAAAATTGACAGTAAAATTGATGCCATAATTGCCGGAAATGATGCAATTGCAATGGGTGTGATAAAAGCGTTGCGCGAAGCAGGAAAGGAGGGCAAGGTGCTGATTGCAGGAATGGATGCCGATCTTGCCAATCTTCAGGAAATTGTTGCAGGCCATCAAACTTGCACAATTTATAAACCTTACGAAAAAATGGCCGCAACTGCTGCTGAACTGGCAATAAAATTGGGACGGGGAGAGGAATGCGAGAAAACATTTCAAACCATTAGCAATGGTAAAATGTTAGTGCCTTCAGTTTTTCACGAAGGAGTGGTTGTTAACCGCGAAAACCTGAAGCTTACTGTAATATCAGAAGGATATCAAAAAGCTGAAGAAATATATAAGTAAAAGTGGTTTTTAAGTTTAAATTAATTTTATTGGTTAGGGGATTCTGAAATTAGGGATCCCTTTTTTTACAATTATAAACCAATGCGCTTGGTTGGATTATTATTATGAAAAGTATAT
>CAMTWS010000109.1:0-10566 GCA_947085485.1 uncultured Prolixibacteraceae bacterium | reverse complement strand
TGTCGTTTCCATTTCTATCGAATTAAAGTTGTTTGGCTTATGCCAAAACTAAATTACGAATCTTCAATATAAATGGAACGCCTCGAAGGCACCAAATTTTCATCCTCTCGGGTGTCCTAAAATTATCATGTGGGTTTCATTGTATTATTTTCACACTTCAAAATCAAACCATTTTGCTATGAATCTAACTAAATCGTTATTCCTCGTGGTTGTGCTTCTTTCAGTTTTTTCCGGAAAAATCTGTGCAAAAAATATCTCAAATCAAAATCAGCCATTAAAATGGGAAGTTGGGTTTAATAAGCCGGCTGAAAGTACACCAGTTTCATGGTTTCCGGGTACAATTCCGGGTGCGGTGCAGTTGGATTATGCAAAGGCAAACAACTGGCCAATCTTGTATTATGCCGAAAACTGGAAAGAATATGGCTGGATGGAAGATGTTTGCTGGATCTACAAAACCACCTTCAAAAAACCTGATTTGAATCTTGGAGAGCAGTTGTTTTTTGTTTCGAAAGGAATTGATTATGAGTTTGAAATCTATTTGAACGGCGAAAAACTGTTTTACCAGGAAGGTATGTTTACACCGGTAAACCTGGGTATTACCGAAAAACTAAAGGCTGAAAACGAACTCCGTATAAAAATTCTGCCGGCCCCGAAGATAGGCAGTTTCAGGGTCGATCGCAGTCAGGCCGCCCAAAGCTGCAAACCGGCAGTAAGTTATGGCTGGGACTGGCACCCACGGCTTGTTCCGCTTGGTATTTGGGATGATACATTTCTGGAAATCAGGAATAATATTCACATCAATGATTTATTTACAAACTACAATCTGAACCATGATTTTTCGGAAGCAGAGATTACTGTTTTTGCTGAAGGAGAAAATCTGAAGGGAAATCAGTTTGAGTGGAGTTTATTGTCACCGGAAGGAAAAATAGTTTGTACAGAAAAAGGTGAAATACAATCAGAAAAATTAGCCGTTTCAACCCTGAAAAACCCTCAACTATGGTGGCCGCATGATCATGGCGCTCAGCCGTTGTACATTTCTGAGGTAGCAATCAAAGATAAAACCGGTAAAGTCATCACTTCTCAAAAATACACCGTGGGATTTCGTCAGATTAAACTTGTAATGAATGAAGGACTTTGGGAGGAGGAAATCCCGTTTCCAAAAACACGGAACAAACCATCAATTACCATTGAAATCAATGGACGTCGCATTTTTAGTAAAGGAACCAATTGGGTAAATCCCGAAATATTTCCTGGAATTATCACCAAAGAGCGTTATAACGAATTGCTTAATTTTGCTTTGGAAGCCAATTTTAATATGTTGCGGGTTTGGGGTGGTGGCATCGTAAACAAAGAGAGTTTTTATGAACTTTGCAACGAAAAAGGAATTCTGGTTTGGACTGAATTTCCGCTGGCCTGCAACAATTACGAAGGAACTCCAAAATACCTGAAAGTTTTGGAACAGGAATCAAAATCTATCATCAAACGCATCCGCAAACACCCGTCGAATGCGATGTGGAGCGGGGGAAACGAGTTGTTTAACAACTGGTCGGGGATGACAGATCAATCGTTGGCGATTAGGTTGATAAACAGCCAGTGTTACCTGCTCGATCCAAACACTCCTTTCATCCCGACCTCACCGGTCTTCGGAATGGGGCATGGAAACTATGTTTTTCGCGATTTAGACGGAGTAACTGAAGTTTATCAATGGATGCCCAAAGCAAAAAGTACTGCTTACACCGAGTTTGGAATGCCGGGCCCGTCACCGGTTGAAATACTAAAAACCATTATTCCCGAAAACGAACTTTTCCCGCCCATGCCCGGAACAAGTTGGGAAAGTCACCACGCTTTTAAAGCCTGGGTTGGCGATACCTGGCTGATGAAGGCTTTTTTGACAGAATATTTTGGTGAAGCGAAAAATCTGGAAGAGTTGGTTGCCAATGGTCAATGGGTACAATGCGAAGGTTACAAATGTATTTTCGAAGAAGCACGCCGCCAGAAACCATTCTGTGCAATGGCGCTCAACTGGTGTTACAATGAACCCTGGCCAACTGCCGCAAACAACAGTTTAATCAATTACCCGGCAAAACCTAAACCAGCATTTTATGCGGTTGGTAAATCGTGCCGGCCGGTTTTGGCAAGTGCACGCATTCAAAAATTCAGATGGAAAGCCGGTGAAAAATTCTCAACCCAACTATTTATTCTGAATGATAAATACGAATCCATTGATTCTGGAACCGTAAAAGCCACAATCAAATCGGGAAACAAAACAGTCGAATTGGGGAAATGGGATTTTGAAAAAAATGGACCCAACAAAAATATAGAAGGCCCTTTTATAGAAGTAGATCTGCCGAATTTCGATTTTCAAAAAATGACTTTAATTCTGGAAGTTGAGGGTCACCCTGAATGGAATTCGGAGTATGATTTGTTGTTTGTAAAGTGATTAAGAAACAGAAAGGGTAGAAGCGGATTAAAGTCACAGATTAATCAGTTTCCGTCCGTTTCAAATTATCAAGGTCAGCCAGGTCTTGTAATCGGCCAGTTGCTTTTTTGTTTTTTCTCAGGTTTTGCAAATCAATAAAATCAATTTTTAATCCATCTATTTCAATTTGAATTTTTGACAAGTAACACTTTTCAAAATCCACACCATCACAGGTCATTACAATGTCAATCCGGTTTGGTGGATAACCCAGTTGAATGAATTCACCTGGTTTTAAAAAATCCTCTTTTTTTAATCCAACACTGCCAAATCCAAATTGATTCAAGGCTTCCATAACACGAATGGCATTTTCATGGGTTATGAGAATCCAAACATCCAAATCTTTGGTATATCTCGGATAACCATGAAATCCAACCGCATATCCACCAATAATCAGGTATTTAACCCCGTTTGCATTTAACAATCCGATAAACTCTCTGAAATCTTTGTTCAGTACCATATTTCCAATCATTGTATTCCTGTCTGATTTGTTCCAGTACCAATAATCTGGTTTCGTAGGGCTGCGACTGCCAGTACAGGAAATCGTTTCCCTGTTCCCTGATTTTTCCTTTACGTATTACAGTTTTATCCATTTCAGTACTTGGTTCCATAACGAGAAAGATTTTTGTAAATATAATAAAATCCCAACTGAAAAGATTGAGTTGATGGTTCTAAAGCGATTTGAACTTTATGGCAGTAAATCAGGTTTGAATCAGCTTTACAAACTGCGCGGCAAGGTTTTTTCGCGAGTATTTTTCGTAAGAATCCGAATTAACCTCAAGTTTGTTTTCTTTAAAAAGCTTAAAGTAGTTTTGAAGCGTATTCTTAATGCCCTGAATGTCATCGAAATCGAGAGGAACTCCGGAATTGGTTTCCTTCAGAATTTTTGCATAATCGGCACCGGTTGGGCCAAGCGCAAGAATGGGCCGGTGCAACGCCATATATTCAAACATTTTTCCCGGAAGTATTCCTTTTACGTTGGGCGCGTTGTTTAACGGCAGAAGAAGAACCTGCGATTTGCTCAACTGTACCAGTCCTTCCCGGTGTGGAAGATGTTCAATCAAAATCAGGTTTTCGGGGAGGTTGTTCTTTTTAATATCGGTTATAATTGACTCATCGGTTTGCCCAATTAACTGAATACGGAGCAGTTTTTTAAATTCGGGGTTGGTTTCAGAAAGTTCATTCATTGCAAGCCACAACAAAACCGGGTTTCTGTCTTTGTTAAACGCGCCGAAGTGTGAAATTGTAAAGGCGCTGTCTTGTTCGGGTTTTGTAAATTGGTAATCCAGCGGGTCGTAACCGTTATTGATTACCTCAATTTTTCGCGGCGCTAATTTTTCCAAATCAGCAGCGCAACCGGAGCTAACGGTAACTACATGGTCGGCTTTTGTAAGCACTTTTAGTTCGAGTTTGTGGTGTTTTTTGTCAGCCCATTTGGTCAGCCGCAGCTTTGCATAAAAATCGATATCCGTCCACGGATCGCGAAAATCGGCAATCCAGGGAATGTCGAATTTTTCTTTCAGCCCAAGTGCAATAAGGTGCATACTGTGCGGCGGACCTGTTGAAACAATTAAATCGACGGAGTTTTCTTTTAAGTATTTTGAGAGGTATTTTATCGAAGGTTTTATCCAGAATTTGCGGGGATCGGGTATCAAAAAATTTCCCCTGATAAATACCGAGATTCTGTTTTTCCAGTTTCCCGAAGATGCTTCTGAAATATACCCTGACTTGAATTTTGCGCCGCTTTTCTTTCCGGTTATTTTACGGTAAAAATCATACGGTTCCCATATAGGTGTTTTTATTTCGATGATTTCAGGATGGATTTCTTTCAGCAAGCTTTCGTCAATTACCGATGGATCCGGGTTTTCGGGTGTATAAATTATGGGTTGCCATCCCAGTTCAGGAAGAAATTTCGACATTTTCAGCCACCGCATTACTCCGCCACCCCCGCTGGGTGGCCAGTAATAGGTGATGATTAGCACTTTCTTCATTGTTTAAACCTTACAATTTTACGAATATGTAATATTCTTAATTAAACTCGGAGGGTTTACATGTTTATAGCTATTACAATGGAAAAGGGTATTCGACCCCGGCCGGGGTCGCACATACATTTGCCAAGATTTTCTATAAACATTTGATACCTCCGGTATCTATGGGTAATTAAATCCAATATTTCAGTTTAAAAGCAGGGCATCAATTAATCAGTTTCTTTCATCTTCACGCCTCTCCTTTATTACTTCATCAGCAAATGAAGTTTTACAATCTTTTAGCAATTTCTGTGTTTCCGCGAAAGAAAAATCAGATAATTGTAACCTCTTTTTTCCCTTTTCAAACTCACAAAAAGCTTTTTTCATTTTAGAAATTTAAACTATGAAGTTGTCAAACTACAACCCTGCAAACAGCGTTTTATAACTAACCTGTTTCCCAATAATTGCACCCAATTCGTCAATTGCAACGCGTTCCTGTTCCATCGTATCGCGATAACGGATGGTAACCGTGTTGTCTTCCAAAGTCTGGTGATCGACTGTTACACAGAAAGGTGTTCCAATCGCATCCTGCCGGCGGTAACGTTTCCCGATGGAGTCTTTTTCGTCGTATTGGCAGTAGAAATCGAATTTCAAATTGTCAATAATTTCCCGGGCTTTCTCGGGCATTCCGTCTTTTTTCATCAAAGGCATAACCGCCAATTTTACAGGGGCAAGCATTGGCGGTAATTTAAGCAATACACGCGTTTCGTTTTCCAATTGTTCCTCGCAATAGGTCGCCGAAATCACCTGCAAAAACATGCGGTCAACTCCGATTGAGGTTTCAACCACAAACGGCACGTACGATTCGTTCATTTCGGGATCGAAATAGCGGATTTTTTTCCCTGAATATTTTTCGTGCTGCGATAAATCGAAATCGGTGCGCGAATGAATTCCTTCAACTTCTTTAAAGCCAAACGGGAATTTGTATTCCACATCGACCGCGGCATTGGCGTAGTGCGCTAGCTTTTCGTGTTCGTGGAAGCGGTAGTTTTCGTCGCCAAAACCAAGCGCACGGTGCCATTTCATGCGGGTAGTTTTCCATTTTTCGAACCAGTCGAGTTCGGTGCCGGGTTTTACAAAAAACTGCATTTCCATTTGTTCAAACTCCCTCATGCGGAAAATAAACTGGCGGGCAACTATTTCGTTTCGGAATGCTTTCCCGATTTGTGCAATCCCAAACGGAATTTTCATTCGTCCGGTTTTTTGTACGTTCAAATAATTCACGAAAATTCCCTGTGCAGTTTCGGGGCGAAGGAATATTTTCTGGGCGCCATCGGCAGTTGAACCCATTTCGGTTGAAAACATCAGGTTGAACTGGCGTACTTCTGTCCAGTTGCGCGTGCCCGAAACCGGGCAGGCAATCTCTTCGTCAACAATAATCTGTCGGAGTTCGTCGAGGTTGCCATCGTTTAATGCTTTTGCAAACCTGTTATGCAGGTCGTCCCACTTTTTCTGGTTATCAAGAACCCGCAGGTTGGTTTCCCTGAACTGTTTTTCGTCGAAAGCATCGCCAAAGCGTTTTTGTGCTTTTTCGACTTCCTTATTGATTTTATCTTCGATTTTAGCTAATTGTTCTTCAATTAAAACATCGGCGCGGTATCGTTTTTTCGAATCTTTATTGTCGATAAGCGGGTCGTTAAATGCATCAACATGGCCCGAGGCTTTCCAGATTGTTGGGTGCATAAAAATGGCGGAATCGAGCCCAACCACGTTTTCGTGCAACAATACCATGCTGTCCCACCAGTATTTTTTGATGTTGTTTTTTAATTCAACGCCGTTCTGTCCGTAGTCGTAAACTGCGCCAAGCCCGTCGTAAATTTCGCTCGATTGAAAAACATAACCATATTCTTTGCAGTGTGCAACCAACTTTTTGAATAGATCTTCCTGTGCCATTGTATAAATTCCAAAATTAATGGTGACAAAAATAGAATATAATTGGTTGTTGCGGAAGAAATAGTAAATTTTTAGGTTAATGTGCCGGAAACACTATTTTACTTCTTCAAAATCGACATAATCGCCTTTGGTTTTACTGCTGTTTTTACCGGTACTGTTGTTGAATTCAATTGTAACCTCGCCCGGTGGCCGGGTTGAACGTTGGTTTTGACGTTGTTGATCCTGCATTTTTTGTTGCATGTTTTTTAACCCTTTGTCAAGCAGCAACGGCAGTAAATAACGAGTAACAAGTCGTATTCCGTAATAGATTATTACAATTATGAAGAGGGTTCGTAAAAAACCAGTCAAAAACAGGATTATCAATAAACTCATTTCCAATAAAGTTAAAACCAACGTGCAAATTTATACTATTTGAAACAGATGAATGCATAATTTTTTGTTTTTTGCTGAACGAAAACAAAAAAGGCGGGAAATTCCGCCTTTGTATCACAATTTTAGCATTTCTATTTTTTGGTTACTTCGCCGCCACTCGATTCGTTAATATCTTTCGATGACGGATTTCCATAATAAATAACATCGGCGCCACTGCTGGCTTTTGCATACAATTCGCCGGTTACTTTTACTGTTGCATCCGAACCGCTGCTAACGCTTATTTTGCAAATTTTACTTTCCAAATCCTTTGCAATAATGTCGCTGCCGCTGCTGGCTTCGGCATTCAATGTTTTTACTTTTCCGCTTAGTTTGGCGTCGGAGCCGCTGCTGGTATCAACCCAAACATTTTTATAATAAACATCAAGCGCCACATCGCTCCCGCTGCTCGCATACACTTTCAGGTCTTCCCCTTTCAATGTATTTTCCGATTTAACATCGGAACCCGAAGAAGCGTCAATTGACTCAAGTTCTTTAACGGTTACATAAGCTTTCCGGGTTTGGTTGCCACTGTTCCAGTTAAACCAATTTTTCGACTGTTTCATGTAAATCCGGAGTGTGCCATCTTTTACTTCTGTAATAATGTTGTCAACAATATCATCGTCGGCAACAATTTTAACTTCTTCAGTAGATCCCATCGTGACGTACAAATCGATACCTGTTGAAACTTTTATCCCTTTAAAATTGCTTACATTCCTTGTTTCTGTTTTATCTGAATTGCCATTTGCCACTCCAATACATGTTAAAATACTCAATGCAAGGGTGAATAATAATTTAGTTGTTTTCATAAAAAAAGCTTTTTGTAATTATTTATGATGAATGACGCTGTTGAAACAGAAATGTTACAATCGCGCTAATTTTTGAATACATTTCCTCCAGACGATTTTTGGATATCAAGCGGGCTGGGTTCGCCGGAATACCACAAATTACCACCGCTGCTTACACTGGCATTTAAACTTTTTTGCACATTAATCCAAATATTTGCCCCGCTGCTTGCTTTTACTGTACAGTTTTCTGAGAGTAAATTACCTGCTTTTATATTTGAACCCGAGTTGGCTTTCACGGTAAATGATTTTACCGTTCCATCGAGAAAAATATTTGATCCGGCCATTGCAGAAACGCTTAATTCGCCGGCTGCGACCGCTAACTTTACGTTGCTGCCGGCCGTACTTTTAACATTCAGCGATTGAAACCGAAGGGTATCTTCAGAAAAGACATTGCTGCCCGAAGATGTTTTAATTAGCTCAATATTTGGGGCGGTCACAAAAACATTCAGCGATGTTGAATTGCGAATGAACCTGGTAACTGTAATATTTAAAGCATTGCCCTGTGTTTCAGTTTCAATGGCGTCAAGCAGGTTTTCGTCGGCTTTAACGACTACTTTCGTTGTTTCTCCCAGCGAAATGTAAACATTCATTCCACGGCTAACTTTTATTTCAGTAAAATCTCCGGTATTACGTGTTTCTTCTGTAACATTTCCATTTCCTTTTAATGTTGGTCCCGAAAATATGCAAGATGAAATGATAAAAATTATCAGAATGAATGTGGTTAGAATTGGCAGTTTTTGTTTCATTGTGTTATTTTTTTTTGATTTATGTTGTTTAAAACCATTCATCTAAATTATGATGAACGCCAGCTTTAAACAAAATTTTTTCGTTCAATGACCGAAATCCATCGGTAAACAAATTTTAATGGTGAATGAACATTTTTACGTTTTTTGACTTTCTTACATTATCTGGTTTAATAACTTTTAACGTAATGCTTTTAAAACAGACAGCACACATTTCAGGTAAGTTTTTATACTTTTGGCAAATTATTTTTTAAATGAAATACTGAATTTCTGATTCAGATTAAAAAAACAGGCAAGATGAGAATGAAGAGAATTTGGGCAGGGATAGCAATTGTAGTAATTGTTGGGGTTAGCTTTTACAGTTTTACCCGTGATGAGAAAAATTTTGAGGTAGCTAAAAGCCTCGACATTTATCACACGTTGTTTCGCGAATTAAACATGTTTTATGTAGATGAAGTAAATCCGGCCAAGCTTGTAAAAACAAGTATCGATCAAATGCTTGAGTCGCTTGATCCATATACAACTTATATTTCGGAAGATCAAATGGAGGACTTCAGGTTTATGACCACCGGAGAATATGCCGGAATTGGCGCATTAATCAGCAAGCAAAACAATAAAATTGTAATTGCCGAACCTTACGAGGGTTTTCCGGCACAGAAATTTGGTTTAAAAGCCGGTGATGTTCTGCTTGAAGTGGAAGGGAAATCTACCGGTAATATGAACACCGAGGATGTCAGCAATCTTTTAAAAGGCCCGGCGAATAAACCGGTGAAAATAAAATATGAGCGTTACGGCTTGAAAAAACCGGTTACGGTTGATGTGGTGCGCGAAAAAATTACCATCGATGCCGTGCCCTATTACGGAATGCTTGATAAAAATACGGCTTACATCCGTTTGTCGAGTTTTACAGCCAATTGCAGCAACGAAGTAAAAAAAGCTTTCCTCGAACTGCAAAAGAACAATCCTCATTCACTGATTCTCGATTTGCGGGGAAACCCGGGTGGTTTGCTGATGGAAGCGGTTGAAATTGTTAACCTTTTTGTGCCAAAAGGATCTGAAATTGTGAGTACCCGCGGAAAAGTTACCCAATGGGATAAAGTTTACAAAGCAACTTCGAACCCTATTGATACTTTGATTAAGATTGCTGTTTTATCCAATAGCGGTTCGGCTTCGGCCTCCGAAATTGTTGCCGGCGCAATTCAGGACCTCGACCGTGGAATCGTGGTTGGCACACGTACTTTTGGAAAAGGACTTGTACAAACGACCCGCGATTTAAGTTATAATACCAAACTGAAAGTAACAACTGCCAAATATTATATCCCCAGCGGACGCTGCATCCAGGCGCTCGACTACACCCACCGCAATGAAGATGGAAGTGTTGGGCACATTCCCGATTCGTTAATTACTGAATTTAAAACCAAAAAAGGCCGTAAAGTATACGATGGCGGAGGTGTTGCCCCTGATGTTAAATTTGAAGGTGAATCATTGAGCAGTTTAAGTGTTGCCTTGATTACCAAATATTTAATATTCGATTTTGCCACAAAATTTTCGAGCGAAAACGCCACGATTGCTTCACCTGAGGAATATGCCGTTTCCGATGAAACTTACAGCCAATTTATCGCATTTGTAAAAGAACGTAATTTTGTTTACGAATCGCAATCAAAAGAAGAATTGGACGAGTTGATTAAATCGGCAAAAAAATATAAATATTATGGTTTTGCCGAGGCAGAGTTTGAAGCGTTAAGGGCAAAACTTGAACCCAATTTTGAAAAAAATTCTATGGAATTCAGCGATGAAGTGAAAGAGTTGCTCCAGGATGAAATCGTATCCCGGTATTATTATCAAAAAGGTGCTATCCGTGCGGCGATTCACAATGACAAAGGAATTAAGAAAGCAATCGGGGAACTTAATTCTGAAACCGCTTATTCAGGATATTTTAAACAAGGCAGGGTAATTTCGATGAATTAAGGGATATTTAAAACAAAAAATATTTAGATGAAAAGGAGGTTTTAAAGAGCCTCCTTTTTTGTTAGGGAACTTCGCTAATTAACCAAGGCTTTAGTTATCAACATATTAAGTTGATAAAAAGATAAGAAAAAACCCCGAAAGTACCGTCAAAACGAGTAAATTCGGGGTAATTCTTTTTTTCAACTATGACTAAAGTAATCAAT